>JBFWTA010000045.1:0-12100 GCA_050248075.1 Bdellovibrionales bacterium
TCACCGCCGTTTCGGGCGTCGCCGGCTGCGCGCCGTAGTAGATTTTCAGCAGCGCCCCGTCCGTAAGCGCGCCCACCAGCGCGTTGGCTTCCGCGGATGCGGTGCCGAGCGCAATTTTAAGATTGGATGGCATTCGTTTTTTTCTCCCTTGTCATCAATCGCCGCAAAGGCATGCCGTTATTCGCATGCCCCCAGCGCCGCCTCGCAGCGAAGTTCGTAAGCCTGGCGCAGCTTGTCGGTGGCAAGGCAGGCTTGCAGAAGGGCCGCCGCGCCGGCGCCGGACGCAAGGGCCTGCAGCGGAAAAACCGGTTTCGCCAGGGGCGCGTGGCGGCAGCGAACCGCCACCGGCACAGCGATTTCCGGGCCCGGCTGCCATACCGGCGGCGCCGCGCAGCCGCCGATCAGCAGGATAAAAGGCAAAAGATATTTCATTGTTTGTGTCCAAGGTAAAAATCGCGCAGGGCGGTTACGGCCGCGCATTCCGCGCCGGGCGCCGTGAAGGCGGCAAGGGCGGCGGCCTCCATTTCCAGTTTGCGCGCTTCCACCGCCGCGCGCTTTTCGGCCCGGGCCGCCGCCGCCGCCCTGGCCTGGTCTGCCGCCGCGAGGGCCGCCAGCGCCGCACTGGCGCGGCGGGTTTTCTCCGCCCAGCCGCGGTTGGCTTCTTCCAGCACCGCGCGCGCCGCCTGGGCCTTCCCGAGTTCCGTGCGCTGACCGGCATTGACCGTCAGCAGCACGGCGACCGCGCCCGCCAAAAGCAGGGTGAACCCGCCCATAACCGCAGCGATCCAGTGACTAAAGTTCATGGTTTCGATCCTCGGTTTTGGGGGCGGGCTCGCTCCTGCTTTTGGCCCAGACGCTGCCGCCGCCGCCGCCCATGACGAGGGCGAAGCCGGTGCCATAGGCCGCGGGGTCGAAGGTTCCGGCATGCGTCAGCGACCAGCCCATAAAGCCGATAAAGGCCAGGGCTCCCAGCGCCCACAGCACCCGCGCGATGTCGAAAGTTTCGTTGTCGCGTCCCGTCAGGCAGTGCTTGATGAACGTCCGGGTCATATCAGTTCCGTCCAGGGCGCCGTGTTCCACAGGCGGGCTTCCGCCGCGCGGCGGCGCGCGAGCCCGCCGAGCTTTTCGCCGGCGGCGCGGTCCCAGCGCAGAAGCTGCGCCGGCACCTGGTCGTACCAGCCCTTGTTGAGAAGGGTCAGCATTGCGGATTTCTGGAAATTGCCGGTGCCGACATTGAAAACGAAACTCGCCAGCGCCGCGAACTGGTTCTCGTTCAGCGGCACCGTTACCAGGCGCTGCACGGCATTCGCCGCGATGCGCAGATCCTCGGCCAGCAGGAATTCCGCCTCCTCTTGCGTGATGCGCATGCCGCTGCGCACGGTGCGGGTATGGCCCCAGCCGATGGTCCAGGCGCGCCCGGCGCAAAAATAGGGCGTCAGGTGCAGCCCCTCGAACTGCTTGATCAGCTCGACGCCCGCCTCGTTTACGCGCCGCGTGAGGAAGCCGGGCGACAGGTCGGCCATATCCATCAGCGCAGCCGCGCTTCGATACGGGCAAGCCGTTCGGCATGGCGCATTGCCGCCGCCTCGACCTCCGCAAGCCGCCGGTCGTGAAACCGGGTTTCGGCCTCCTGAGCCGCCGCCCACCACATGGCCGTGAAGCTTTGCAAAAGAATGACGGCGGCGATCGCGCCCGCCAGCGGCATACGCCGGTCGAACAGCGCGCCGACCTCCTGGATGATTTTGCGCCTCATGCCTTCACCACGCGCAGGCGCCAGCTGCCGGAGGCCAGCGAAACGCTGCCGCCCGTGGTGTTCGCCAGCTGGATTTTCGCGGTATTGGCGGCTGACACATAGGCCGTGGCCGTAACGCCCTGCAGATCGTAGGGCGCCGCGACCAGAACCGGATCGCCGAGCGCCGCGCCCGTCACCGTGACGCCGGATGACGTCACGCCCGCGCCGCTGGCAATGCTGCCTGGGTTAAAGGTCGCCGTCGCGTCGAGACAGGGAACGGCGAGCAGCGCCCAGGCCGTGCCCGTGTAATAAAGCAACCGGCTGGCCGCGCGCGACCAGGCGGTCCATCCCGTTTCCGGCGTCTTGATCGTCCAGCCGGAGTAATAGGCGGCCACCTTGCCGGCATGCCCGCTCCAGGCGCCGGTGGGCGAGGGGCCGATAATATAGGTATCGCCTTCCACCGGCGATCCGGGCGGGGCGTTCAAGGCCGTGTCGATCACCGACAGCTGCGTCAGGCAATCGAGGTCGTTCAGCGCCGCGTTATGCGTGACTTCCTTCTGCGCCTGGGACGCGACGATGTAATCCAGCGCCAGATGGGGCGTTGTTGACATGGTGTTTTCCTTTTTCCTGGGGTGAAACCGGCGGTTCCGAAGGCGGCCGTTAACCAATGATTCCGGTCATTAGTTTCAGAAAATGCGCATAACTTGCGGCCATGGTCCTTTGGAGCGTGAACCTATGAACGACAATATCGACCCGGATTCCGGACCCGGGCTTTTCAGCGAATGGGCGAAGGACGACGTGGTCTTTTCGTCTTATGCCGCTTCGCTCACGGATGTGACGGTCGAAGCCCGGCCGGCGCGGAATGAAAAACGCTATGCGCTGAACGTCAATGCGGATGACCGGGCCCTGACCCTGACCGTGACCGGCGTTTCAGATCCGACGCCACAGACCAGGCTTCCTTATGATGCCGTTCAGCTTTTCGCATCCTATGGCGCAGCTGAAACGGGTGCCGGCCGGAAAGACCCTGTGCTTTCTCTGTCCGGTCCATGCGCGGAATTCGACATCCAACGGGCTTTCCGACACAGCGGCATGTCGCTTGTATCCATTACAACGGAGGAACGGCCGGACCCCGGCAAAATGGCCTCCGCGCTTGCCGTTTTCATTCGCCAGACCTGCGGCTGACGCTTAAATCACAGCGTCCGCCGCGCGTCCGCGTCCGTAACGCGCGCTGATTTGATAAATTTTTACCGTGTAAGCCGCCGGCGCCGTTCCCCAATCGGCGGTCTGCTGAGCGGCGGTGTAGGTGACGGCGGGCGATGTCAGGCCGGCAAAGCTGCGCATGACGCTGCCGCCATTCATGATCTCGACATCGTAAAGCTCGGCGATTTCGTCCAGCGGCGCGTCGATATGGTCGACCCAGTCGGCGTTCAGGCGCGCGCGCCGGATCCAGCTCAGGGTCAGGTCGCTGCCGTTTTCCGCGGCACGCGCGCCTTTGACATGCACGGGCGCGAAGGGGCGCAGCGTCGAAAGACCGTAGGTGAAATCGTGATCCTGCGCCTCGCCCAGCGACTGGCCGGGCGACAGGGCGCGGAACTGGTAATTTTTATTCCGGTCCGTGAGCAGGGCGGGCAGGAAAACCACCGCGCCGTCCTTCAGAAGCACGAAATTCTCGCCCGCCGCATGCGCGCCGGCGGCCGTTTCGGTGGCGCGGCGGCCGCGCAGCAGGTTGCTCAGCGTGTAAAGCCCCGGCCCCGCCAGCGTGGCGGTCTGGAACTGGATGATCTCGCCGCCCAGCAGGGCGGCATTCGCGCCGTTGAAAAGATCGTCCGGCGTGCAGCTGGACAGCTCGCCCCGCACGATCTGCACATCCACCGCATGGGCGCGGTCCATGTAATAAGACGGCGCGCCGCCCAGCGTCGTGACGGCGATCCCCGCCACGGCCGGTTTCACAAGGCTGGCGATGGTGCCGTAGCTGACACCATCCGCCGCGCGCCAGACCGAGGCGCCGGTCCAGCCCGCTAGGCCGGTCGCCGCCGCGTAAATGCCGGGCTGGTCGTCCGTCCCGCGCAGCGGCGGCAGGTCCATCAGATACAGCAGGCTGGAGGGCCGCGCCGCTCCGGTTGCGCCGGTTCCGGTTCCGTCATCGCCTTGCGCCGCGCTGGCGCCCGCCGCGCCGTGGATGAAAAATCCCTGCACCTCCATCAGCCCGCCCGCCTGGCTGACGGCGGTGACGCGCAGCCGGCGCCCGTCGTCCAGCACGGCGATATCGCCGGGGTCGAGCGCAAGGTAACGGCGCGAGACGCGCAGTTTCGCCAGTTCCCGCTCCGCCCAGCTGGTGAACAGCCGCGTTTCGGCCATGCGCTTGGCCGCGCCCGCGGAACATACGATGGGCAGCGCCAGTTTCCGCACCGCCCGCGCCGCCGTGGCGGTGCGCCGGGCGCGCTGGCTGTTGACCTCGAAATTGCGCCCGGCGTCGATGTAGTCGACGGCGATCTCGGCGGGCAGGTCGATTTCCTGCGCCCGCGTGATCTCCAGCGGCGGGGGCGGGTCCTCGCCCTCGGGCGCGGCGCGTCCTTCGCCGGCCGGCACCGCAACCGCCGCGCCCGCGTTCTGCGGCACCGCCACCAGCCGGTCGGCGCTTTCGACAAGATCGAAGGCGCGGAACGCCTGCAGCGGCTGCAGCGCCGCGCGCGCCGTCATCGGCTCCTGCAGCACATAGCCGTCGATGACGGTATCGCCGAGGGCCGCGAGATCGTAATCGGCTTCGTCGTAGCCCGCGCGGCCCAGGATATCGCCGGTCACGGCATCCAGGCCGTTGCCCGCCGCGCCGCGCCGGATGACGCCCAGCTGCGCGATGTCGAAGGCGAAGCCGCCCGTCCCGGTGATCAGAAGCCGCGCATGGTCCAGCCGGATCGCGCTGAAATAGCTGGTCAGCGCCGTGACGTCGGCGACGGCGGCGCCGTCGGCCGCGAGCGTAAAGCCGCCGCTCTCCAGTTTTATCTCGGACAGGCGGAAATAATTGTCGAAGGCGCCGCGCTGCGCGAAAACCAGCCGGTTGCCGAACGCCACGGGCATATGCGTGGTGCCGGTGCCGAAGCCGGGCGAAAAATCCTGCCAGCCGCGCGTGACGGCCGCCGAAACCGCGCCGGGCTCGAACGACATCAGCGAAAAATGATCGACCGTGGCATAGCACAGGGTCCATTCGCGCGTTGCGGTCCGGACCAGATTGGCATGCGCGCCGCTGCCGGCCGGCGGCGCCAGGCCGCCGGTCAGCGTATAGGCGTTCCCCGCCGCCAGCGCGTTGTTGCGCCAGGTCAGGGGCCGGGCATAGATCGCCGTGAAGGACGCGCCCGCCACATCCGTCATGTAATGCATCAGCCCGCCCCCGAGCGGCGTGAATTGCGCATAGCCGAGAGGCTGCCGCGTCGCGGCCGAACCCGCGCCCCAGACGCCGTGGAAACCGAGATCGACGAGGTTCATCCCGGCGCGTGCCAGGACCTGCAGCCCGCGCACGCCGCCCGATACGGCCTCGATCACGACATGCTGCGCGTCCAGCCAGGCCAGCTGCCGCGTTGCCGAGGCGGCGGCGAGGTTGAGCGTCAGCACATCGCCGAACTGGCGCGTGACGGTATCGTACAACACGAAAAACTGCGCCAGCGGCATGGTCGAATCCAGAAGATACATCGCCAGATACCGCCCGTCGGGCGCCAGAGCCCAGCTCTGGTCCTGCGGGTTGACGGCGGTGAAGCCGGCGCTTTGCGCCCGCGCGATCTCGGCCGGCGCGTCGCCGCCGATATCGTATTCCGCTGTCATGAAAACCGTATCGCCCGGCACTTGGTATCCGCCGACCAGCACCCGCCGCGCGGCGCCGCCGCTGCCGGACAGAACGAGGGGGTGCATGGCGCTGCCCTGCGCCACATGCGGGCGCTGGTTCATCGCGGCGTCGACGCCGCCCAGCCAGGCCGGGTCGGCTGTCGCGGTATCCGGCGCGATCTCGAAAGTCAGGTTCGGCAGGCGGTTGCCGAAATTCGCCAGTTGCAGGGATTCCAGCACGACATAGGCGAGGCCGCGATAGGCCGGCACGCTGCCCGCGCCCAGCATCGATTCCATGAAGGCGTCGGGGCCCTGGCCCGCGGTGCCGGTATAAATCGTGGCGCCGACCGCAACGCCGTCGGTCCAGACGCCGTCGGCATAGATCACCTTGCTGTCGGCCCAGATGGTGGCGATGCCGCCGACAGGCCCGGCGCAGATGCCAACCGCGCAATGCACGCTGTAGCTGTAGGTCGTGATCTCGGCCGATCCGCCGCCGCCCTTGCCGCCGCCGGCGCTTTCGGTATGCGTCGTCTGGATCAGGTCGGTCGACCAGATGACGTTGCCCGCGATGCGCGCGTTGCCGTAGACAATGGGGATGCCCGCGCCGTAACGCGAATCCTGAACGCCGAGATTGTCGAGCCGCGGCCCCTCGATTTTCGCGCCGAGCCCGAGCGCGCCGTCGAGCGCGCCCCCGGCCAGCCGCCCGAGACTGCCCAGAAACGCGCCGCCGATGCCCGGCAGCAGCGCGTTCCCGAGCGTGCCGCCGGCGGTGCGGAGGATGATGGAGGCCATGCTGACAACCATTTTGTTGGTTAACGGAATTGTGTTTTTTACTTGCCGGAATGCCGGATAAGTTGACCGAATTAGCGTCGGTCGTGGAAATCTGAAATGCTATCTGAAGATAAAAATTTTCGCCGGGGATATGTTCAAATTTATCCTTCCGAGGATTTTCCGGAGGAACGCGCGAATTTACAAATTTTCATGCCGCCGGGTGACAGCACGCAGGCAACGGAAAAAATTCACAGCTGGAGTGAGGTTTCCGGTAAAACACCGCTGACGGTCGAGTATACAGGTGTCGAATATGTTATGCACGCAGCATCTCCTCGCGCCCTGTTTCGAAAAATTGCCGTTGCCGCCATAGGCGCACCGTACAATACCGACATAACTATAACTCTGGGAAACCAAAACCGTCCTGTGTTGAGAGCAACGGCCCGGCGCTTCGGTACGATGCTTGACATCAGGGATGTTCAATTTGCTCCGGCCTGAAAGTCAGGCAAAACGGTATATGCCGCTCAGCCTTCGTTTCCAGTAATCGCCGATGCCGGTTTCCACCACCTTGCCCGCCGGGGCGAAAGCGTGGATCATGCGGTCTTTATCCGTCGCCAGCGCCACATGCTGCGGCTGGCTGTCGTAGCGGAACAGCAGGATGTCGCCTGCCGTGATGCTACCGGCCGGCCGCGCCCCGTGTTCTTCCAGCGCCGCGACCAGGCCGGTTCCATCCGGGCGGCGGCTGTAATCGGTGCGGTCGGTCACGTCCATTCCCGCCGCGCGCAGCGCCACCACGATCAGGCCGATGCAGTCCAGCCCGGCCCCCGGCCGCCGCCCCTGATGATGAAACGGCGTGCCGGCACAGGTGCGGGCGGCGGCGATGGCGGTTTGAATAAGGTGTGTGTGTGGCATTACTATCTCCCCAACGTCATCCCGGAAAATTTTTTCGTAGCGCAGCGTAGAAAAAATTTATCCGGGACCCAGTCAGATGTTCCGTAGGCGCTTTTTCGGCTCATGAGCCCTGTCGTCATCGCTGACTGGGTCCCGGATAAATTTAATCGCGCAAAACAAGCACGATTAAATTTTCCGGGATGACGATATGTTTTTTCTCTTTCTCTTTCTTTTCTTTTAATTTTTCTTTTTCTCAATTCGCATCCGGATATTTCAAAATATTCCCCACCCCCGGCACATGGGGGAAGCCGCCGAAATTGACGCCGTTCGAAAACTTGTCGCGGCAGGTGGCGAAGCGTTTGTCGCAGCCGGGATGGACGGAATAACCGTCGCCCAGGGCGATCGGTCCGGGCATCGGCAGCCAGAGGGTGAAGGCCGCGCCGTCCCAGTTTTTCACTTCCATCGCCAGCCCCTGATTGGCGCCCGAGGTCCAGAGCAGCCTGCCGTAATTGAACACGCCCGCCGGTTCCGTGCGGGCGCCGTCCTCGAACGACGCGTTATCCGTCACCGCCGTCACCGCGCCCGTCACCGTCAGCGGCGCGAGACCGACCGCGCAGCGGCTGTCGCCGAGGTCGTAGCGGCATTCCGGCGTATAGCTGTCGCCCACCACGCGCTGCAAAAGATCGTGCAGACCGCGCAGCTCCGCCACGTAATGCCCGCCCGACACCGCCACTTCGCCGAGCCAGCCGCGCCGCAGCTGCACCGCGCCCTGCGAAAGATCGGCCCAGTTGCAGGCATAGACGTCGATGCGCGCGTGGTCGTAAAGCCCGGCGGCGATATCGGCGCCCGCGATCGCGCCGCCATCGAGCATGCCGGTGACCTCCAGATTGTCGGTCGCCAGCCCCGCCGTGCTTTCCAGCGCGCTCGGCGTCAGGGCGCCGTCGGCCTTATACGTCACCCCGCCCACCGTCAGATCGGAATCGAAGGTGGTGAAGCCTTTCACCGCCCCGTCGCGCCGCGTGATCTTCACCAGATAGGCGAGCGTCGTCAGTTCGCCGCCCAGATGGGACTGGAGGGAAGGGGAGATGGGTTTCATGGAAGTCAGAGGCTAGAGGTCAGAGGTTAGGAATTCGGGATTAAGGTAAGACGCTTAAGGCGGGCATACATTTTTTAGCTTCTAACCCCTAAACCCTAAACCCTGATTTCAACGATCGGTATCTCCGTCCGGTACAACCGGAAATTCTGGGCGGTCAGCGACAGCTGGTCGGTGTCGAAACGTACCGGCACGTCGAACCGAAATCCCGCCGTGATGGCATGGCCGTCCGGCGGCGCTTCGGCGAAGGTCACAACGCCGGTCGTGGTGTCGGCGCTCCAGCCGGTTGCCATTTCAATGCCATTCACGCCGATGCGGATGCTGCCCACGACCGGCTTGGTGATCGTGCGCGCATGGGTGACGGCGGCGCTGGCGTAGTTCTTGACCAGCTGAAAATTCAGCGCCGTGCCGTCGCCCGTGCCGATGATCTGGTCATCGAAGCCGGGCGCGGAAACGCCGTCGGGCGCGCTGGTGCAGTCGCTCCAGTCCTTCAGGCGGAAGCCGCGCGCCCGGCCGGCGCGCGCGTGAAAAAAATTCAGCAGCGTTCCCGCGTCGGCCGCCGAGCGGATGCCCGTGCGTGCGTCGAAGCTGCGCCGCGCCTGGCTCCAGTTTTGATTGCGGCGCTCGTAGCCGCTGTCGATCACGACCACCTCGGTCGAAAAGCCAGGCCCGCCGCTGGAGCCGAAGCCGACCGGCAGGGGAATTTGTATTTCATCGAAGGACATGGGTTATTCCATTTCGTCGTTGCTTTGCGTTCCTCCCCCCTTGCGGGGGAGGAACGCTTGTGGCCAGAGCTAAATCAAATCAAATACGGTCTTAGCGAATCCTCTGCCCGCGCAGGACGGAATCGAAAATCCGGCCGGCGAACTGGGCGGCGCTCCGGTTAAAACCACGGCCGAAATCGGGGGCGTTAAAAGCGCCGCCGCCGAACAGATTTTCGCCGGCATCGAAAATCTCGCGCCCAAGAAAGCCGCCGAAGCTGGACGCGGCCGTATCGAACAGCCGGTCCGATCCCTCGCGGCCGCCCGCGATGCGTCCGCGGCGCGGGCGTATGACGGGCGCATGCAGCGCCCGCCGCAGCGACCCCAGCTCCGCCTCCGCCACCGACAGCGCGCGTTTCATTTCCGCAAACCGGCTGTGCGCGTGGCGGGCGAAGGCGGCGCTGTTCTGATTCAACGGTTTTGTGGCCATTCGTTTTCCCTGTCAGGAGCGTCAGTTTTCCCCACAAGGGAGGAAGAGCCAAGGGCGAGCAAAAAAAATTTCTGCAGCGCCTCCAATACGCGTCCTATGCCCGCGGCCACGATGTCCTCGCCCAGCGCCGGGCCGGGCGGGAGGGCGAGGATGACGGCGAGAGCGGCGGTCATGGATTTCAGCGTCGCGTCGCCGTCGATAAATATTTCGGCGATCGCCAGCAGCGGGCGGTTGAAACTCTCCTCCAGCGCCGTCACGGCGGCGTAACCGGGCTTAAGCTCGAACGGCATGCCGCCGAGCGCGAGCATAACGGGTTCGGTCATTTAACTGTCCTGTATGTAAATCGTGAAACGGATCTCGCCGCGCCAGGTCAGCCCGTCATTTTCCACCGCCACGTCGCAGCCCGCGAACTCGCAGGACACGAACACGGCGCCCGCCACCGCAAGATCGGCGCGGTGCAGCGCGTCGTAAACGGCCTGCAGAATATCCTTCGCCTCCTTGCCGCCGCGATAGCGCGACCAGACCGTCAGCGCCAGCGACAGCGTGTAGCCGCTGCGCGCCAGATCGTCGAAAGGCTGCGCCGACAGGGGGCCGAAGGCGACATAGGGAAAGGCGGCATCCGCCGGCACATGGTCGTAGAGCCGCGGCGGATCGCCGAGCAGCGATTGCACCGCCGTGTCGGCGGCAAGTTTCCCAAACACCGCCTGCTGCACGGCAAATAACGTGCCGCTCATGCCGCCCCGCCTTCCTCGGCCAGAATATCGAGCCAGCGGCCGCGCCCGCCGGTGTCGAAAATCGCGCGGATGTTAAAGACGCGGTTTCCCGCGGTGACGCGCATGGCCGCGGTCGGGGTGAAATCCCGCCGCGCCCGCACTGTGATGCGGTGCGTGACGCGGCTTTCCAGTCTCTGCGCCGCGACGGTTTCGCGGCCGTTCAGCGGCTCGATCGCCGCCCAGGCCGTGGCCACCGCCGTCCAGCCGGGCGCATAGCCGCCCGCCGCGTCCGCGACCGGATTTTCCGTCTCGAAAACAATGCGGCTGCGTAAATCGCCGATGCGCATGTCAGAGCCTTTTTATCCGGTAGGGAGCCAGCAGCGCCGTGACCGGCAGCGGCACCGGGGGTGCCGTGATGTCCGCCGTGTCGCCGCGGTGGTCGTACCAGTGGGCGGCGAGGTGTAAAATCGCGGTGCGGATCGGCGGCGGCACGGCGCTGCCTTCCGCGCCGTAGCCCGCGACATAGGTAATGCCGATGCCGTTCATCGGCCGCGCGGTCCCGGCGAGGCTCCGGCGCAGGGCGATGCGGCCGGGCTCATGCGCCGTGTCGGCCTGGTAATCGGCGGCGTCCCGGATAGTGGCGGTATCGGCATCGTCATAGGTGGCGACGCTTGTCACCGACAGCAGCGGCGGGCGGGGCACACATATATAAGGTGTTCCCGATCCCGCGTCCGGAAGGGCGTCCAGCCAGAGTTGCCATGTCTGCGCGATAAAGGCCCGGCCGGTATAATTTTCCGCCCATTGCCGCGCCGCCGTGATCAGCCCGGCCAGAAGCGCGTCGTCCGCCGTAGCGTCGACACGCATGTGCAGGCGCGCCTCGTCCAGCGTCACCGGCTCGGCCGCCGGCGGCGTGAGAAGTTTGAAGGAGGTCATGGGTTTTCCTGGTAAGATTGCTTTGGGGTATCAAGAAGAACAAAACTCCGTTCTTGCGTCGGACCCCTCATCAGCAAAAACCAAGGACTTGCGGCGCAAGTCCAAGTTTTTGCGTCTTCCCCCGCAAGGGGGAAGAAAAAGCGGTCGTTATCACTGCACCGGCGCGTGGCGCGGGTAACCGGCAATGACGGTGGCGGAGCTGGCGGCGCCGGAGGTGGCGCCGGTCGTGGTCATGACGACCTGCACATAGCGCTGGTTGCCGACATAGCCGACCTGCTGCACGGTGTTGGCGCCGCCCGCGCCGGAGACGGCGGTAAAGGCACCTTGCAGATCGGCGGCGGCGACGGCGGTGTAGGTGGTGCCGTCGGCGGATTCCTTGAGCGAGGGCGTATGCGTGCCGTCGGTCCAGGCGCCGAAGGAGACGGCGATCATGGCGGCATCATAGCCGCGCAGATCGACGCCGGCGCCGGTCGCGGTGCCGTTGGTGCGCACGGCCGGCGCCAGGCTCTGGGTGACGGTCTGGTTGCGGAGAAGGTCGCGGGTGGTCATTGTTGTGGTTCCTTTTGTGTGTTGCAGAAAAAAGCTGTTAGCTGCCAGCTGCGAGCTGTTAGGAAACAGCCGGGCGCTAACAACCAACAGCTCGGGGCTAACAGCTAGCTTGCCGAAAAACTCAGCAGCTTGATCGCCTCGAAATTCACCACGTCGCTGCCGGTGCGTTTGGTGCAGCGGAACTTGACGAAGGGCGCCGCGGTGTAGGGATCGCGCAGGATCTGCATGCCCTGGCGGTCCACGATGGTATAGCCCTCCTCGAAATTGCCGAAGGCGACCGAGAGGCTGCCCGCCGCCACCGCCGGCATGTCCTCGCCGAGATGGACCGGAAAGCCGAGCAGCGGCGCCGGCTGGCCCGCCTGCAATCCCGGCTGCCAGATTTAGGCGTTGGTCGTGCTGTCCTTGAACTTGCGGATC
>JBFWTA010000046.1:0-11823 GCA_050248075.1 Bdellovibrionales bacterium
GGCCGTGAGCATCTGGGACGTGATTTCCTCGGTGCCCTTGCGGGTTTCGTCGTTGACGGCTGAGAAACGCTGAAGGCAGGTCCCGGTGCGCTCGTTGATGTCGGTGATCGAGTGCTCCCTGCTCTGGATGAAGGAATCCGTCGTCACGCCGACGCGGGCCACGAGCTGATCGAGGTCGTCGCGGCGCTTTTGCAGGCTCAGATCGAAGCCGGTGAAACGCTCGCCGAAACGGCCGAGGAATTTTTCGAGGCCGTCCACCTGTTGCGAAAGCCTGTCGCTGAGGTTGACCGCCTGCTCGCGTGCCATCTGTTCGCTGGCATAGAGACGGTCGGCGACGCCGCGCATGACGGCTTCGGCTTCGCTCATGCGCGCCGGGAGCGTATTGCTGAATTCGTCGAGCGAGCGGGTCTGCGCATCGAGGGCGCCGGCGAGATGCTCGGCTTCGCTGCGCGCCGTGCCGGCGCGCTCGAGGAAGCGGGCGATGCTGAGATCGATCTTGCCGGAAACGCCGTTGAGCGTGTTGGCGGCGCTTTCGGCGGCAGCGAGAAGGCTGGCTTCCTGCATGCGCGAGGTATCGGAAAGTTTTTTACTGTCCTGCACGGAGCGTTCGAGCGAGGACGCGAGATGCGCGACGTTGCTTTCGATCGCATCGAGCATGTCGTTGACCTGCGCGCGCACGGTTTCCGTCTGACGGCCGACGCTTTCGCCGCTGTGGATGAGGCGATCGTCGAGCACACGCATCATCGTGAACTTGTCTTCCATCTGCTGCTCGATGAGCTGCATGTTATGGCGGATGATGGTCTGGATGTCCTTGACGGTGTGGGCGCTGCTCTGCTCGAACCGCTCGAGCTCGACTTTATGCTGGCGCACGCGTTCCATGAGGGTGGTGATATCCTCGACGCTGGTGTGCTGGGCGCTTTTCAGCAGGTCGAGCTGTTCCTTGATCGCCTGGTTGAAGCGGCGGATGCGCGCTTCGGCGGCGCCGGATTCGCCCGTGATCATCATGAGCTGGCGGCGCAAGGGCTCCGCAATGGATTGCACGTCGGCGGCGCGCTGCAGATAAGCGGATACCATCCAGATCAAGGCGACCGGCGAGGCAATCGCCGAAATGCCGATAGCCCATTCCGCAAGGCTCAACCCGCCGAAGGAACGCGCGGGTCCCGACTGCGCAATGACGAGGACGACGATGGCGACCCAGGCGATGGAGAAAAGAATGCCGAGCCAGAATGGAAGCGACGAGTAACTGCCAACCCTTTTCGCGCCGGGCTTGTTTTCCGGCTGGCGGGAGCGGACGGGGGTGGTGACTGCGGGCGGCAGGCTGCGGGAAGGAGGATAAGAATTTTTCTGATCGGCCATAGCACGCCCCAAACGATTTACATTTTACATGGACGCGGCATGCAACCGCGCCCGACGCACGTAGAATCCGCGCGTTTCCGGAACAGATGGCGGAATGTAATGTGTCTTAAGGCAAAAGGGAAGCGTTAAGAGGGAATTAACTAACTTGACAACGGGCAGAGTTGCTCTTTTGCCTCTTTGGCTTAGCGGCATACCTTAATCTTCAGCGGAAAGATGAAGAAATCAAACCTCGTGCCGATTTTTGGCATGATTACGGAGAAGAAATGGCTTTGATTTTATAGATGATGTCGAGCGCCTCCCTGGGCGAAAGCTCGTCAGGGTAGATATTGGAGAGGATTTTTTCTAGTTCCGGTTGCATTGATTTTGCCGTGATCGGCATATTCATCTCGCAATCGGGCAAAGCCTCTGAAAATCTGGCGGCTTTACCTTGCCCGGCCTTGACTTCAAGCGTCTTCAAAACCTGCTCCGCCCGGGCAATAACGGCGGGGGGCAGGCCGGCCATCCGGGCAACATGGATGCCGTATGAACGATCGGCGGTGCCGGGGGCAACCTCATGCAGAAAAATGATTTCCTTTTCCCATTCCTTGATGCGCATGGTATGGCAGCGCAGCGCGGAAAGCTTTGACGATAGCGATGTAAGCTCATGATAATGCGTGGCAAAAAGAGACCGGCACTGGTTAGCTTCATGCAAGTGTTCAATTGTCGCCCAGGCAATTGAAAGCCCGTCATAGGTAGCCGTTCCACGGCCGATTTCATCCAGAATGACAAAAGCCCGGCTGCCGGCCTGGTTCAGGATGGCGGCGGTCTCAACCATTTCGACCATGAAGGTGGAACGCCCGGCAGCAAGATCGTCGGCAGCCCCCACCCGGCTGAAAATCCGGTCGATAATGCCGATATGGGCCGAGGCCGCAGGGACAAAACTACCGATCTGGGCCAGAATGGCGATCAGGGCATTCTGGCGCAGAAATGTCGATTTACCCGCCATATTCGGCCCCGTAAGCAGCCAAAGCCGGGCTTCGGAAGCCAGATTGCAGTCGTTAACGATGAAAGCACCGCCCCTGGATTTCAACGCCTGTTCGACCACAGGGTGACGGCCGCCCCTGATGTCGAAGGCCAGAGAGTTATCCACAGATGGCTGTGAGTAATTTTGTTCGACCGCCAGTTCGGCGAGCCCTGCCGCGACATCAAGCGCGGCCAGGGCTTCGGCGGTACGGCGCAAGGCGGGCAGATGCTGGAACACCGCCTCCACCAGCCCGGCGAAGAGTTCGAGTTCGATGGCAAGCGCCTTGTCGGCGGCTTCCGTAATCCTGCGTTCAAGCTCGCCCAGTTCGACGGTCGTAAAACGGATGGCGCTGGCAAGGCTTTGGCGGAGGATGAAAGTATCCTTCTGCGCCAGCAGCTTGTCGGCATGGGTCGGCGTGACTTCGATATAATAGCCGATCACCTGATTGTGCTTGATCTTGAGGCCCGGCGTGCCGCTGCGGTCGGCGTATTTCTGCTGCAGACCTGCAATAAGGCGGCGGCTGTCGTCGCGCAGAACAATAAGCTCGTCGAGCTGCGGCGCGTAACCGCGCGCGATGAAGTTGCCGTCGCGGGCAAGGATGGGAAGGTCGGCGCTAAGTGCGCGGGAAAGCCGGTCGACAAGCATGCCGTGGCCGCCAAGCGCATTCGTTTCATGCGTAAGCTCCGGCGGCAATTCGGTTTCCAGCAAGGCGGCGCGCATGTTTTCCGCCTGCCGCAGCGCATCGCGGACCGAGGCCAGATCGCGCGGCCCGCCGCGGTTGAGCGCAAGGCGCGCAAGAGCGCGCTCGAGATCCGGCGCGTGATGCAGAAATCCGCGCAGTTTTTCGCGCAACGCCATGGATTTGACCATAAACGCCACGGATGACAGGCGTTTTTCGATGGCATCGACATCCGTAAGCGGCGCGGTGAGCCGCCCGCCAAGCAGGCGCGCGCCAGCGGCTGTCATCGTGCGGTCGATGGCGGATAGCAGGCTCCCTGCCCTTTCACCGCCCAGCGTGCGGCACAGTTCGAGATTGCGGCGCGTGGCCGGGTCGATGGCCATGGCCTGCGCCGCGCCGATTTTCTGCGGTCTGGAAAGATGCGTAAGATCGTTCTTTTGCGTCAGCGCCGCGTAATCGAGCAAGGCGCCGAGCGCCGCAATTTCCGCCCGGGCAAAATCGCCGAAGGCCGCGAGGTCTTTCACCTTATATATGCCGAGCAACCGGCGATGGGCGTTATCGCTGTCGAAGCGGCTGTTAGGCTGGGGCGCCAGCCGGTCTTTCCATGGCGCCAATATCTCGAATAAATCAGGGCGTTCGACGATGCGCTGCGGGACAAGAATTTCACTGGCATCTATGCGGGCCAGAGCACCGCTTAGTTCCGCGGCCGCAACGACCTGAACGCAAGGCCGGCCGGAGGCGAGATCGAGCCAGCCGAGGGCAAGCCCGTCCCCCGCCGAGGCGATGCAGGCGAGGTGATTGGCGGATTTGGCGTCGAGCAGGTTGTCTTCCGTGATCGTGCCCGGCGTGATGATGCGCACGACATCGCGCGCGACGATGGATTTCGCGCCGCGCTTTTTGGCTGTCGCCGGATCTTCCATCTGTTCGCAGATGGCGACGCGAAAACCGCGCTTGATAAGTTTCGCCAGATAGCTTTCGTAGGAATGCGCCGGCACCCCGCACATCGGCACGTCCTGCCCCTGCATCTGGCCGCGGCGGGTGAGCGCAATATCGAGGGCGCGCGACGCCTTGACCGCGTCCTCGAAAAACAATTCGTAAAAATCGCCGAGACGGAAGAACAGCAGGCAGTCCTCGTGCCGCGCCTTGAGCGCCAGATATTGCGCCATAAGCGGCGTCGCCGTTTCCTCGGACGGTAAATCGGGCAAAAGCGAGGGCTGCGCGGGGGCCATGAGACGGTTCCGGGTTCAAAACAACAGGCTTGCAGGGGAGCGAATTTAGCCGTTATCGTGGGCGCGAGGAAGGCCCTGAAATGACGAAAAAACCGGCGGAACTACGCCTCGGCATCAATGTCGACCATGTCGCGACCCTGCGGAACGCGCGCAATCCGCGTGTCGACGCCGCGCCCGATCTGCTGCGCGCGGCGCAGGCGGCGATCCGGGGCGGGGCCGACAGCATTACCTTTCATCTGCGCGAGGACCGGCGGCATATTCTGGACGAGGATGCCAGGCGGCTGTGCAAGGCGCTGAAAGTGCCAATCAATCTCGAAATGGCGGCGACGGAGGACATGCGCGATATCGCGCTGCGCCTCAAGCCGCATGCCGTATGCCTGGTGCCGGAAAAACGGCGCGAGCTCACGACCGAAGGCGGGCTCGACGCGGCGCGCGGCGGCACAAGGCTGAAGAAACTGGTGCGCATGCTGGTCTCGGCGCGGATACGCGTGTCGCTGTTCATCGATCCGGACCCCGCGCAGGTTCTGGCGGCGCGGGATCTGGGCGCGCCGGCCATCGAAATCCATACCGGTACCTATTGCAACGCAAGAAATTCGGCGCGGGCAAAGGAATTAAAGCGCATTCGCCAGGCGGCGGAACAGGCGGACGAGCTCGGCCTCGAGGTGCATGCGGGACACGGGCTGAATTACGACAACACGCCCGCGGTTGCCGCGATACCGGAAATCGTGGAGCTAAATATCGGGCATTTTCTGGTGGGCGAAGCCGTTTTCATCGGGCTGGAAGAATCGGTGCGGAAGATGCGCAAGATCATGGATGCGGCGCGATGATCCTCGGCATCGGCAGCGACATCATCGATATCCGCCGCATCGCCAAAACGATGGAACGGCACGGCGAGCGATTTAAAATGCGGTGCTTCACGGAAACCGAGCGACGCAAGGCGGCGTCGCGGGCAGACCCCGTTCCCACTTACGCCAAACGCTTCGCCGCCAAGGAAGCCTGTTCCAAGGCGCTGGGTACCGGCTTCCGGCTCGGAATTTTTTTTAATGACATGGGCGTGATTAATCTGCCGACCGGCCAGCCGACGATGAAACTATCGGGGGGCGCCCTGGAACGGCTGAAGGCCATGACGCCGCCCGGCATGACGGCGAAAATTCATCTGACCATCACCGACGAAGCGCCCTGGGCACAGGCTTTCGTGATTATCGAGGCGGTGCCAACATAGGATGGATTCGGGCGGCCAATGCCGTTAAAAGGTCACATTCGCCCGGCATTCCCCGGCCCTGTCTTTCATGCTGAGAAACGGACATACATGAGCAACGCATCGACCCCCGAGACGCGCCCGGCCGAAAGCAGCGGCGGCGAAACGCTGCGCACGATCGTGTTTGCGGTCCTCATCGCTCTCGTTATCCGCACCTTCGCGTTCGAGCCGTTTAATATTCCGTCGTCGTCCATGGTTCCCACCCTGCTGATCGGCGATTTCCTGTTCGTGTCGAAATATTCCTATGGCTATGGCAGCCGCGGGACTTTCTGGGGCCTGGTGCCGTTCAAGGGGCGCATTCCGGAAAACGAAGGCCCGAAGCGCGGCGAGATTGTCGTGTTCAAATGGCCGAAGGACAATTCGACCGATTACATCAAGCGCGTGATCGGATTGCCGGGCGACAAGGTGCAGATGAAAGACGGGTTGCTGTACATCAACGGCAAGGTGGTGGATCGCGCCAGGCTGCCAAGCCCTGTGCTGGAACCCGGCGAAACCCTTCAGGAGCCCGCGACCGATTACATCGAGCATCTGCCGGAGGGGCCGGAGCATGTGATCAGGAAGCGCGATAACATCGACGATCCGCTGGACAACACCGAGGAATTCGCGGTGCCGCCCGGCCATTATTTCATGATGGGCGACAATCGCGACAATTCGCAGGACAGCCGTACCACCAATGTCGGCTATGTGCCCGAGGAAAACCTGGTCGGCCGCGCACGGCTGATTTTCTTTTCGCTCAAGGATGACGTGCGGTTCTGGCAGGTCTGGAAATGGCCATGGGCGGTGCGCTGGGACCGCCTGTTCCGGACGATCGAATGAGCGCGGGGCGCAAAACCGGCGATATCGCCGGGCTTATGGAAAAGCTCGGCCATGCATTCGCAAAACCGGAATTGCTGCAGGACGCCCTTACCCACCCTTCGCTGTCGGGATTTCGCGCGCGCCGGAACAGCAGCGCGCCTTATGAAAGACTGGAATTTCTCGGCGACCGGGTGCTGGGCCTGGTGATCGCCGAATGGCTGTACGAGCGTTTTCCGGACGCCAGCGAAGGCGAGATGGCGAAACGCCATGCGGCGCTTGTGAACCGCGAGGCCCTACGCGTGGTGGCCGTGGAAATCGAACTCGGCAAATACCTGCAGCTGGCGCGCGGCGAGGATACCGGCAACGGGCGCAAGAACATCGCCACCCTGCCGGATGCGCTGGAGGCCGTGATGGGGGCCATGTATCTGGACGGCGGCTTGCCGCCCGTGGCGGCCTTTATTCATCGTTACTGGAAAAGGGAAATCGACATCGCCGAAGCGCCGGCGGACCCGAAAACCGTTTTGCAGGAATGGGCGCAGGGCCGCGGCCTGCCCCTGCCCCAATATAAAGTGATCGAACACAGCGGCCCGGCGCATGCGCCGAAATTCGTGATCGAGGCCAGCGTCAGAGGGCATGAGCCCGTCCAGGCCGCCGGCGATTCCAAACGCGCGGCGGAAAAGGCAGCGGCGAAATTGCTGTACCTGCAAATCGCCGAGAACCGCGAAGGAAAAAGATAATGCCGCGCAAGCCCGCCACCCATGCCGGCTTTGTCGCCATCGTCGGCGCGCCGAATGCCGGGAAATCGACGCTGCTCAACCGGCTGGTCGGGCAGAAGGTTTCCATCGTCAGCCCAAAACCGCAGACGACGCGCATGCGCGTGCTGGGCGTGCTGACGGAAGATCAGACGCAGGTCGCCTTTATCGACACGCCGGGCATCTTCACGCCGAAGCGGCGATTGGATCGCGCCATGGTTCAGGCGGCGTGGCAGAGCCTGGAGGGCGCGGACGTGATCGTGCTTCTGGTCGATGCGGGTGCGAAAGACCTTGCGATGACGGAAGACATACTCGCGGCGCTGGCGGAGAAAAAACAGCGCGTGACGCTGGCGCTTAATAAAACCGATTCGATCAAGGTTTCGGCGTTGCTGCCGATTACGGCGAAACTGAATGAAAACGGCATTATCACCGACACCTTCATGATCTCGGCCTTGACCGGCGACGGGGTAGACGAGCTCAAAACCCATCTCAAGAACCGCATGAAAAAAGGCCCCTGGTTTTTTCCGGAAGACCAGCTCAGCGACCTGCCCCAGCGTTTGCTGGCGGCGGAAGCGACGCGCGAGCAGCTTTACCGGCAACTGCAGCAGGAACTGCCCTATGCGGCGACCGTGGTGCCGGACACATGGGAAACGAAAAAGGACGGATCGGCCGTGATCCGCCAGACCATTATCGTCGCCCGCGAAAGCCACCGGCCCATCGTCCTCGGCAAGGGCGGCGCACGCATCAAGGAAATCGGCCAGCGCGCCCGCAAGGACATCGAAGCCCTGCTCGGCCACAAGGTGCATCTGTTTCTGGAGGTCAAGGTCGACGAAAAATGGCAGGACCGGCCGGAATTTTACAAATCGGTGGGGCTGGAGTTTGAATGAATTTTCTAACAATTATTTTTGTTTTGGTTCCGGTGGAGTGATATGAATTACATTTCCATTTCTCTCAAAAATTCCGTTCTCAATTTTCATATTTACATTAGGCGGAGCAACTACACCAATGCCATTATCTCGCATAGTGGGATTAATGATTTCTATTCCATTAACTCCGTTTTGCGGTCCCAGAAATCGGGTTTTTAGTTCTTCTATTTCACTCCTCAAACTACTTATAATAATTTCTTGGTCAGCTATCAGTTTTTTCTTATCCATCAATTCTTTTTGCGTATCGATATAAACTTCAAAAGCAGCATAAATAACCACAAATAAAAAATAAATTACTGCATAGTAGCGCAACGTTTTCGGATTAATTTTAAGCCTAAGATGTTTATTCATAAAACTCAGCAACAATGGAACTATCGTCAAACTTGAAAGCAGCATTGCGCATGTATTTGACAGCATGCCATTGATAAAATTCTTAACTTCAAACAAAAATTCTGCATCGATTCTCATTTTTTAAATCCATTACGCATCCACATTCGTCGCGTTCAACGCGTTTTCGATTATGAAATCGCGGCGCGGTTCGACGACGTCGCCCATCAAGGTCGAGAACACCTGCTCGGCCACATCCGACTGGTGAACCTTTACCTGAAGCAATGAACGCACGGTGGGATCGAGCGTGGTTTCCCACAATTGCTCGGGGTTCATTTCGCCGAGGCCCTTGTAGCGCTGGATCGTGAGGCCGTGGCGGCCCTGTTCCATGACGGCGTCGACCAGGGCGCAGGGACCGGCGAGCGTAGTGATTTTATCCTTGATCTGGAATCTGGCGGGCGCCTGGAACCAGGCCTGAAGGTCGGCGGTCATGCCATCGAGCCGCCTGGCTTCGGCGGCGCGCATGGTGTCGACATCGAGCGTGAAACGGCTGGTGACGCCATGGCGGGTGCGCGAAAAAACCATGCCGCCCTGTTTCGTGCCGTCACCTTTCCAGCCGCGTTCGTTTTCGGGCGAGAGCTTGTCGAGACGTTTCGCGACATAGGCCGCCGCCTCGGCCGCCTTGGCGGCATCGACGGTAAGGCCGACGCCGAGCGCGCCCGCAATGGCCGCCTGCTCCACGATCGACTGATGCCCAACCTTGCGGTTAAGCGCCTGGATGGCGCCCTTCATCACACGCGCCTGCTCGACCAGCTTGCGCAGATTGTCGCCGCGAAGGATGACGCCGTCATGCAAGGTAATCTGCGCGTCCTCGGTGCCCATGATGATAAGATCGGCCTCGAGCGCGCGGTCGTCCTTGAGATAGCGTTCTTTCGTATTGCCTTTCTTGATACGGTAAAGCGGCGGCTGGGCGATATAGAGATAGCCGCGTTCGATCAGTTCCGGCATCTGGCGGAAGAAGAAGGTGAGCAGCAGCGTGCGGATATGGCTGCCGTCGACATCGGCGTCGGTCATGATGATGATTTTATGATAGCGCGCCTTGCCGGGGTCGAATTCCTCACGCCCCACGCCGCAGCCGATGGCGGTGATGAGGGTGCCGATTTCGGCGGAGGACAGCATCTTGTCAAAACGCGCGCGTTCGACATTAAGAATTTTGCCGCGCAGCGGCAGGATCGCCTGGAACTGCCGCGACCGCCCCTGTTTCGCAGAGCCGCCGGCGCTGTCGCCCTCGACGATGAAGATTTCGGATTTTGCCGGATCGCGTTCCTGGCAGTCGGCCAGCTTGCCGGGCAGCGAGGACGGGTCGAGCGCGCCCTTGCGGCGCGTGAGCTCGCGCGCCTTGCGCGCCGCTTCGCGGGCGGCGGCGGCCTCGACCACTTTCATGACGATTTTCTTGGCATCGGCCGGATGTTCCTCGAGCCAGCTTTGCAGCATGCTGCCGATGGCGGATTCCACGACGGGCTTGGCCTCCGACGAGACCAGTTTTTCCTTGGTCTGCGAGGAAAATTTCGGGTCGGGCATCTTGACGGAAAGAATGCAGGTCAGACCTTCGCGCATGTCTTCGCCGGAAAGGTCGATTTTTTCCTTTTTGGCGACGCCGGAGGATTCGGCATATTGGTTGAGGCTGCGCGTGAGTGCGGCGCGGAAACCCGCAAGGTGCGTGCCGCCGTCTTTCTGCGGAATGTTGTTGGTGAAGCAGAGCGTGTTTTCGTGATAGCTGTCATTCCACTGCATCGCGCATTCGACGAGAATGCCGTTATCTTCGCCGCGCGCGACGATGGGCGGAGAATGCACTGCAACTTTGGAACGGTCGAGCCAGGCGACGAAGGCTTCGAGCCCGCCTTCGTAATGCAATTCGGATGTTTTTGGTTCCACGCCGCGCGCATCGGTGAAGACCAGCCGCACGCCGGAATTAAGAAAGGCGAGCTCGCGCAAGCGGTGCTCGACCGTGTTGAAGTCGAATTCGGTTTTAGTGAAGATTTTTTTGGACGGCAGGAAGGTGACTTCGGTGCCGGTTTTCTCGGCCTTGCCGACGGCCTTGAGCGGCGCTTCGGCTTCGCCGTCGCGGAAGCGCATGGTCCATTCGGAACCCTGGCGGCAGATGCGGAGATCGAGATATTCGGACAGCGCGTTGACGACCGACACGCCGACACCGTGCAGGCCGCCCGAGACCTTGTAGGAATTCTGGTTGAACTTGCCACCGGCATGCAGCTGGGTCATGACGACCTGCGCGGCGGACACGCCTTCTTCCGCATGAATATCGACCGGAATGCCGCGGCCGTCGTCGCGCACCGTGCACGAGCCGTCGGCGTTGAGGATAACTTCGATGTTCTTGCAGTGCCCGGCCAGCGCCTCATCGACCGCGTTGTCGACGACTTCGTAAATCATGTGGTGCAGGCCCGAGCCGTCGTCGGTGTCGCCGATATACATGCCCGGCCGCTTGCGCACGGCATCGAGCCCGCGCAGAACGGTGATGGACTCGGCGCCGTAATCGGCGTTTTTGGGATCGGTGGGCGGGGTTTCCGCAGCGGCCTTGGCCATGATGATTTTTACCTGTTTCCGGAGCCGCCCGAAGGGCACTAACCCTCTGCGGCCATTGAATAAATATACGGTCTGCGAATCGGCCGGTCATCTTAGCCCAAGCCATACCCGGCACCAAGGGATTAATGGGCCCCACGGCCTGCCAAACCGCCTCTCAAACGGCCGGCTTTCCGGACGCTTCCTGTGAAATTATTTGCGGCATGGACGGAGCGGAACCCCAGACCTATAGTGGCGGCATATTTGGCGTTTGGTTAATTTTATTCGGCACACATTTGTAAGACATATGACGGATCGTCTGAAAAAAAATGCAGACCTTGCCTTTGAAGAAAAAGTCAAGCGCACCCTTATCCCCGAGCTTTTGAAGCAGGCCCAGAAAGAAGGGTGGGATATTTCCACCTCAAAAACGGATAATCCGGACAAGGCCTTCTCCCTTTTTTTTGACGGCGACACAAAACGCGCCACCATTCACCACGGCACTTCCGACGATACAAACATCCGCTGGAGGGCATTTGCACTTCAACGTCTGTGCCACCAAAGCACCGATCCGGCAATACGATGGGATAATTTCGCGCGAAACATCAGGCAAAAGTTAAATGCCCCCGCCCATAACATGCAGAATTACATTCTACCATCCTTTGAGGATTCCGTTTCTTCTAAAATCTTGCATATAGCCGATGCCACACTTATGGCCGAGTACTGCGTACAACTTAGTCAGGGCGCACTCTCCACAAGCGAACCCGACAAAGCCGGATATCACCTCGAACGATGCGCCCGCGGGATCGATATCGATAAACTTGTCAACTCTACCGTTCGCGAATTGCAGGAAAAGTTGATTTTACTGTCCCGGGATATTGGTGTTTTTTTGACTGACGGGAGATTCAATAATGAGCACGAGAC
>JBFWTA010000047.1:0-11577 GCA_050248075.1 Bdellovibrionales bacterium
CTTCGACAGCCGACCGTGGCGTGGATGCGTGGATATCATCACTGCGGGATATCCGTGCCAACCGTTCAGTATCGCCGGACGGAAACAGGCCGAACAAGATCCCCGTCACTTGTGGCCATACATCCGTGACATCATGGCCGACCTCCAACCAAGGATCGCTTTTTTCGAGAATGTCGCCCACCATTTACGACTGGGCTTCGAACAAGTCCATGATGACTTACGAGGGCTGGGTTACGGCGTTAAGGCGGGCTTGTTTACGGCGGAAGAAGTCGGTGCTTCGCATAAACGCGAAAGGCTCTTCATCTTGGCCCACCGTGAGAGTGTCTTCGGGGAATGGTGTTTCCCAGAAGGAAGCTTTGAGCAATCCAAAGTGCCGGCTGGAGGTCAGCATTCAAATGTGGCCCACGCCGCGGGCACAGGAGCCTGGCTCGACCAATCCTGGCTATCGGAAAGGATTGTCAGAAACAGCGCGTCAATGGTTAACGCCACGCGCCAGCGAGACCAGCGAACGTCAGGATACTTTCCTGAGACGCATGGCAGACCGGACGGACAATGCTTACGGATCCCTGACAACACAGGCGACGACCTGGCCGACCCCTTTAAGCCGGGATTGGAAAGATTCCCCCGGCATGAAGAAACGCGAGACAGGGCAAATCTCACTTGCGGAAACGGCCTTCCGCCTTGGCCACCAGGACCACGAAATATCGAAGCGTGGGGATCCGTCCCAGCTGCGCTTAAACCCGCTGTTCACCGAATGGCTGATGGGATGGCCGACAGGGTGGACAGGATCCGCCTCTGCGGCAACGGCGTGGTCCCATTGGCTGCCGCTTATGCATTCCGAACTCTTGCGTCTTTTATCGAAGGATAGTCATGGATAATTTGAAAATAGAATATCTGGACCCGCACCAGCTGACCCCGTATGTCAACAATGCACGGACCCATTCGCCGGAACAGATCGATCAGATTGCGGCCTCGATCAAGGAATTTGGTTTTGTTAACCCAATCCTGGTCGATGAGCGCGGTGTGATTGTGGCTGGTCACGGTCGTCTGGCCGCAGCTCATAAGCTGGGGATGAGCCAGGTGCCTGTCATTTACCTCAAGCACTTGACGGAAACCCAGCGGCGCGGCCTGATTATCGCTGACAACCGGATTGCCATGAACGCCGGATGGGACGAAGAGCTGTTGAAAGTTGAATTGGAAGCCTTGCAAATCGAAGACTTTGACCTTGATCTTCTGGGCTTTGATCCAACTGAAATCGACAATATTCTTTTTTCTGATGAGGAAGATACATCGGAAGAAGATGAAGCCGTCCCGGAATTGCCGGAAGAGCCGATCAGTAAGACAGGGGACGTATGGATCTTGGGCGATCACCGCGTTCTCTGTGGCGATGCCACCATGCTGACAGATATCGAAAAACTGATGGACGGCCAGCTGGCTGATATGGTCTTTACGGATCCGCCATACAATGTCGATTACGGCAATACGGCTAAGGACAAGATCCGTGGCAAAAGCCGTACAATTATGAACGACAACCTTGGCGCGGCGTTCGGTCAATTCCTTTTGGATTCCGTCACGAACATGCTGGCCGTGACAAAAGGTGCGCTTTACATCTGCATGAGTACGCGGGAAATTCCGACACTGCATGACGCTTTTGAAAAGGCTGGTGGCAAGTGGTCCGACTATCTGGTGTGGGCAAAGCATATGTTCACGATGGGTGGTTCAGATTATCAGCGTCAATATGAGCCGATCCTTTATGGCTGGAAACAGGGTAACGATCATTATTGGTGCGGTGCGCGTGACCAGGGCAATGTTTGGTTCGTCAAAAAACCATCGCGCAATACGCTCCATCCGACCATGAAGCCTGTCGAACTTGTCGAACGGGCGATAAAAAATTCCAGCAAGTCGCATGATATTATTCTGGACTCGTTTGGAGGGTCCGGCTCCACGCTGATTGCTTGCGAAAAACTAGGTCGTCAGTGCCGAATGATGGAGTTAGATCCCAAATACGTCGATGTGATCGTTAAACGCTGGGAGGAATTTACGGGTAAGACAGCTGTCCATGCCGAAACAGGCGTTGCCTTCACGAAAGCCTAAAATATTGAACGGAAATCATGCCAGACGGTTACTGTTTTTTGGATTGCTGTCCGGCAAGATAGGCTGCTTCCAATGCCCATTTAATGCTCCAGACGGATTGTTCTTTGAAGTCAAGGGAGTCGCTTTTTCTGGTCTCCAGCGTTTCTAAATCCAGAATCGTCTCGGCGATTTTCTTGATAGTTTTGTCCATCTTGGTTTCTTTGGGCGGATTGGGAACCGCGTTGCGGCTGGCAATCTTCCAGTGGGTCTGAACGGTTTTGGTTATCTCGGCAACGTCGGTGGCGGCTCTGCTTAAAATATTGGCATGGACCCACTTGATGTCTTTGTGGCCTTCCTTGTGAATTTTCTCTGCCAGCTTATCGAGCTTGCGGATTTCGATAGCAAGGATGTCGGTGGCAGCCAGATATTCGTCCAGCCAAGGGTTTTGTCTTTCTGTGTTTTTCATTTTGGTCTCCTTTGTTTTTACGATCACATGAACCCGTACATTCAAACGGTAATCAACTGAATAAGGAGGCATTCCTGCGAATGCCTCCTTATTTGGTCGATTATGATTAATCTTTGCCGGAGCCTTCTTTTTCCTCCAGCTTATAAGCTGTCTTGCCGCTGTCGGACCGCGTGAATTTGTCAATCGTGTAGCTTTTATTTTTGGTTTTCAGGGTCGACAAGAAGCCGCGCACTGAGTGGTTTTGCCAGCCTGTCAGCTTTGCCAATTCTTCAACGGTGGCGCCATCCTTTTGCTTAAGGGCGGCATAAATCGACATCGTCTTGCTGCTAAGTTTCTCGACCTTTTTCGGGGCTGGAGCCTTGGCTGCTGGTTTCTTGGCTGTCTTAGGAGCTTTCAGCTTCGCGGATGGTTTGCTGGATTTTTTAGCTTTGGTTTTTGCTTTGACTTTAGTCATGGTCTTTCTCCTTTGGTTAAAAATTAGGCTTTGTTTTTCGGTGCGTGTTCGCCTTCTTTAAAGACGACATCGCAGAGATATTTCAGTTTTTCTTCGATGTGTCCGATATCACCGACATGGCCCCAGTGAATTGCATCGGGGTTGGTGTCGAAGTGGTCGGCTGCTGCATCGCTCAGACGTTTCAGCATCGCTTGCACGTTTGCAGATTTAGCGATGTAGGCATCCACCGGCTCTTGCTTTTGGCTTTTCTTGATCATCGTTTTCTCCTTTGTTTGCGTTGATCACACGTTCATGAACCCGTACTTCGCGGCTTCAATCCAGGTTTTGTTCGATCATTTCATTGCTCTTTTTGTTGAAACACGCGGATTTAGGGACATTCGATGCATCAAAATGCCGACGATCTCTATGGCAAGGCTTTTGCCAAGGGGTTGCGGCCTGATGCACGCCTTACGGTCTCCGAATGGGCCAATAATCACCGCCGCCTGTCCGGTAAGGCAGCGTCAGAGCCAGGGCCGTGGCGGACAAGCCGTACGCCTTACCTGAAAGAAATTATGGATTGCCTGTCGCCCATGTCGGGGATGGAACGGGTCGTATTCATGAAGGGATCGCAGATTGGTGGAACCGAATGCGGCAATAACTGGATCGGTTTCGTAATCCATCATGCGCCTGGTCCGATGCTGGCGGTGTTGCCAACCGTCGAAATGGCGAAAAGGAATTCAAAGCAACGGATTGATCCGTTGATCGAGGAAAGTCCGGCTTTGCGGGAAAAGGTTTTCCCGTCGCGGTCGCGGGATAGCGGCAATACGATCCTCGCAAAAGAGTTTCAGGGTGGCATTCTTGTAATGACTGGAGCCAACAGCGCGGTCGGCCTGCGCTCCATGCCTGTCAGGTATTTGTTTCTAGATGAAATTGACGCCTATCCTGGCGACGTCGACGGCGAAGGCGATCCGGTCGCGCTGGCGGAAGCGCGGACACGGACTTTTGCGCGGCGGAAAATCCTTCTGGTTTCGACGCCGACCATACGCGGCACGTCGCGGATTGAACGGGAATATCAAGCCAGTGATCAGCGCCGCTACATGGTGCCTTGTCCGTCCTGCGGTGTGCATCAGTGGCTTAAATTCGAACAGCTGAAATGGCCGGATAAGCAGCCGGAAGCTGTTTATTACGAATGCGAACATTGCGAAGCCCATATCGAAGAGCGTCACAAGACATGGATGCTTGAGAACGGATTCTGGGAAGCACAGGCCGAGGGGGACGGCAGGACAGCGGGATTCCATATTTCAAGCCTGTATTCACCTGCTGGCTGGCGGACATGGGAAGAAATCGCCCGTTCCTGGCTGGACGCGCAAGGGTCAGATGCGGCGATCAAGTCTTTTAAGAACACCGAACTCGGAGAAACGTACGTGGAAACAGGCGAAGCCCCTGACTGGCAGCGTCTGTACGAAAGGCGGGAAAGTTATCGCATTGGATCCATTCCGCAAGGCGGCTTGCTGCTGACAGCTGGTGCCGATGTGCAGAAAGACCGCATCGAAGTGTCGGTCTGGGCATGGGGCCGCGAAAAGGAAAGCTGGCTGGTCGAGCATCGTGTGCTTGATGGCGATACAGCCAGACCGGAAGTCTGGAAAAGGCTGGACTCGATGCTTGCGGAAAGCTGGCCGCATGAAAGCGGATACGATCTTCCAGTGCGGCGGGTCGCCATTGATAGCGGTTTCGCCACACAGGAGGTTTATGCATGGGCGCGGCGGCGGTCGCAAAGCCAGGTCATGGTCATTAAGGGTGTACAGCGCGGCGCGGCCCTGGTCGGTATGCCCACGGCGGTTGATGTCACAGCAGACGGACGGAAAATCAAACGCGGCCTGCGCGTCCGACCTGTCGTCGGCGGCATCGCAAAATTGGAACTGTTCAATAACCTTCGCAAAACCCCGCCAACACGGGAAAGCGGAGATCCTTATCCAGCCGGCTACGTCCATCTGCCGGAAGTCGATGAGGAATATCTAAAACAGCTTTGTTCAGAACAACTGATTACGGGCAGAAATCGTCGTGGGTATGCCGTCAGGGATTGGCAAAAGATCCGCGACCGGAACGAAGCTCTTGATTGCTACGTCTATGCGCGGGCCGCCGCAGCTGTTGAAGGATTAGATCGTTACGGCGAAAGACATTGGCAAGGCATCGAACAACAACTCGGTATTGATCAACCTCCCCCACTGGCAGCAGCAACTGAGGCGGCGGAATCCGAACAGGGTTCCGCCGCACCTTTTTCAAGACCAGCAATACCAACACGCGGACGGAGAGTCCGCAGCAAAGGCATCAAATTATGAGCGATGATCTGCAAACAAAACTGGATCGCGTGAGGGCAGCCATCGAGGCTGTCGAAATTGGCGGCCAAAGCGTTTCCTATGAAGGCCGCAGCGTCAGCAAGGGCGATCTGAAAACCTTGTATGAGCGTGAAGCTTACCTTGAGCAGCGTATCGCCCGTCAAAATCGTGGCGGCGGCATCCGTACACGCGGAGGCGCACCGCTATGAGCCGTAAACGCATCGATCTGCCCGAACCAACCATTCTTGATAAGGCTATCGGCTGGGTCAGCCCTGAAACGGGCGTCCGTCGCCTGAAAGCCCGTGCAATGATGGCGCTATATGGTGGTTATAACGCCGCCAGGAAAGACCGCCGCCAAACAAAATACTGGCAAACGTCAGAAGGCAGCGCCAACGCTGTCACCTTGCCAGATCTTCCGACGCTGCGTGATCGTTCCCGTGACTTGATCCGCAATGCGCCGCTGGCAGCCGGGGCCGTCAATACGGTCGTAACCAATGTGGTCGGTACGGGATTGATGGTTCAAAGCCGGATTGATCGTGATGTGTTGCAAGGCGTTCTCGGCGAAACCGAAGAAGAATTTGACGCTTTCGAACGGGCGGCTGAACGTGAATTCCGTCTGTGGGCCGAAAGCCAGAACTGCGATGCATCCAGAACACAGAATTTTATGGGCTTGCAAGACCTCGCGCTGCGTTCGACTTTGGAATCCGGCGATGTCTTTGTCCTTAAAACCTTTATCGAGCGTCCAGGCTGGCCCCTTGCAACGACTTTGCAGCTGATCGAAGCCGACCGCGTCTGCAATCCCGATGGAAAAACGGATACGCCATACCTGTCAGGCGGTGTTGAGATCGATAGTTACGGCGCTCCGATTGCCTATCACGTTTTGAAGGCACACCCTGGTGACGTGAGCGACAAGCGCAGCCGTGAAAGTCTGCGCGTCACGGCATACGGACGCGACAATACGCGGCAGATGCTTCATTTGTTCACGCGACTTCGCCCTGGCCTTGTACGCGGCGTTCCGTACATGGCTCCAGTAATCGAAAGCCTTAAGCAGCTGGATAAATACACGGAAGCCGAAATTATGGCGGCTGTAATCTCTGCAATGTTCACGGTCTTCGTCAAAAGCGAAGATCCAGACGGCATTTCTTCCATGAATGAAGCGCCAGCAGGTGTAACCAAGGGCCGTGATGACGATGAATTCCGGCTCGGTTCCGGCGCGATCCTTGATTTAATGCCCTACGAAAGCATTGAGATTGCCGATCCAAAGCGTCCCAATCAGGCATTCGATCCATTCATGCAGGCTATTTTGCGACAAGTTGGCGTAGCACTGGAAATTCCTTTTGAAATTCTGATCAAACATTTCACGGCTTCGTACAGTGCGGCGCAAGCGGCTCTGGTCGAAGCATGGAAGTTTTTCCGTGCGCGCCGTCAATGGCTGGCCTGCATGTTCTGCCAGCCTGTTTATGAAGCTGTCATCACAGAGGCTGTTGCCCGCGGGCGTTTGAAAGCTCCTGGTTTCTTTAGCGATCCGTTGATCCGCGCTGCCTATCTGGGAAGCGACTGGATCGGACCGCCGCGTGGCCAGATCGATCAGCTCAAGGAAACCAATGCCGCAAAAGAACGGGTGAACATGGGGATTTCCACCTTGGCTGAAGAAACGGCAGCTCTCACGGGCGGCGATTGGGAAAAGAAACACAAGCAGCGGGCAAAAGAGCGTCGCCGCCGTGTCGAGGATGGATTGGAAGGCATGGTCGAGCAGCCAGCGCAGCCGAATCCTGAAACCGAAAAACTTCTCGAAGAAGAAACCGACTGACTTCACAAAAAAGGAGAAAACCATGTGGGACATCCCATCAGGGACTGGCCTTGCCATCCATATTGACGCTTTGCCGACAGAAGCGCCACAAGCCGCGCTTCGTGCCTTGCCGTTGGCGTCGCAAAACACCTTTCAACAGCAAGGCAGCGTTGCTGTCATCGATATTTCAGGTGTCATCACGCCGTATTCGAACATTCTGTCGGCCCTTTTCGGCGGCACGGACGTTCAATCCATCAGTGATCAATTTGAAGAAGCCCTTAACGATGCATCTGTCGATGGCATCATTCTGCGGATCGACAGCCCTGGCGGTATCATTACGGGCGTTGAAGAACTGGCATCCACAATCGCCGCAGCGCGAGGAAAAAAGCCGATTATTGCTTATGCGTATGGCAATGCGGCCTCCGCCGCGTACTGGATCGCATCAGCTGCCGACAAGATCGTGGCTGGACCGACAACGTCTTTGGGATCAATCGGCGTCGCTATGGCGGTTGCCAAGGACCAGGACAGAGGATGGGTGCGGTTCGTATCCAGCAATGCGCCTGGAAAAATGCTCAATCCCGAAAGCAGGGAAGGTCAAGATTCGGTTCAGCGTCGTCTTGATGCGATGGAATCCGAATTTGTCGGCGCCATCGCAGCCCATCGCGGCATCGGCACAGAAAAAGTTTTAAGCGAATTCGGACGGGGGGATGTTCTCCCCGCCCGTGAAGCCGTGCGCGTAGGCATGGCGGATATGGTCGGCGGATTTCGGGATGCGCTGGCCCTTGTGTTCGATCCCGATATCCAACCCAAACCTCAAGGAGAAGCTATGGATAAGCAAGCCAATGCCGCAACGCCGACAGGCGATGCGGAAACCATCCGCCGTGATCAGGTCACAGCGGAATTTCTGATGCGGGAATTTCCGCAAATCGCAGGTGTTCTGATCCGCGAAGGCCGTGAGCAATCGCAGGACACCATCAAAACGCAAGCCTATGAAGAAGGCATGCAGGCCGGAGCCAAGGCAGAGCGTGAACGCATCATGGCTTTGGAAGAAATGGCCTTGTCCGGTCATGAAGACATGGTCGCGGAAGCAAAAAAAGACGGCAAAACTCAGCCTGGCGAACTGGCCATGAAGATTGTCGCCGCCCAGAAGCAGCGTGGCTTTGATTTCCTGCAAGACCGCAGGGAAGACGCCAACGCTAATAAAGGCATCGGTCCGTCACAGGATCAGCAATCCATCTCGTCCGGCATCGATGTCAGCGCGCCCATCGAGGAACGTGCTGCGGCTGAATGGGCGAAGGATCAGAAAATTCGTGCCGAATTCGGCGACAAGGACACCTACATCGCGTTCCGCAAAGCGGAAGACGAAGGCCGGGTCCGTCGTTTCGCCGCGAAGTAATCCCCCAACATCATCAAGGAGAATAATCGATGACTACTTTAGCAGTAGACAAGCCGAGAAATTATGAACTCGGCGATCATAACGATCTTCCCGTCATCACGGGCGACGTTATTTACGAAGGGGCCGCAGTTGGCCTCAACGGTTCTGGCTATGCCCGCCCACTTATGGCTGGCGACGTGTTCGGAGGCTTTGCCCTGCGTCAGTCTGACAATTCAGGCGGTGGAAACGGCGAACTGAACGTGCGCGTTGTGTCGAGAGGGCAGATTGTCTTGAATGTCACGGGTCTGACTATCGATGATGTTGGCAAAGCCGTTTATGCATCTGACGATGACACCTTCACGATGACCGCCAGTACGAACACCCAAATCGGTGCCGTCAAACGGTACATTTCGAACGGTGTCGGCGTGGTGGAATTCTGGACGGCCCGCGCACCTGCGACCGTGACGAATTCCGACATCGCCAACGACACGATTTCTCTGGAAAAACTCGATAGCGGCATCAAGCCGTCGCATATCGTGGTCTTTGCTGGCGAGGTCACATGGTCCGGCAGCGGTGCCACCCTGAACCACACGGTGACGGGCGCACTCGACACGGACATTGTCGTAGCGACCATCGCATCGGCACCGACACAGGCCGCTTACCTTAAAAAAGCGACGATCAGTTCGTCAAACACGCTGGCGTTGGAATTATCCGCCGCCAACTCCGGCAACGACGCCGTCATTGCCTACACCGTACTGCGGGCTGCGTCCTAATCGGATCGGCCTTTTTCTTTATCAACTTCACAACATTAAGGAGAACCACACATGGGTGCGTCAACGCTCTCAAGCCGTGCCATTATTGGCCGGTACTACCAGCGCCTCGAACAAAATCCTGGCCTGGAATGGATCAACGCTGTTTCCAACTACTTCACGTCTGATCAGGAATCCGAAACTTATAAATGGCTCGGTCAAATTCCTGCGATGCGTGAATGGGTCGGCGGACGGCAAGCCAAGGGCTTCCGAGAAAACGGCATCACCATCGAAAACAAACATTTCGAGGCGACGCTGGAATTGCTGGTGCGCGAACTGAAACGCGATAAGACCGGACAGGTCATGGTGCGCGTGGACGAACTGGCGGATCGCACAAACGCTCACTGGGCGAAGCTGATTTCCGAACTGGTGGCCAACGGGGAATCCCGTGTTTGCTATGACGGTCAGTATTTTTTCGATACCGTCCATGCGGAAGGCGATAGCGGAACGCAGAGCAACAACCTCACCATCGACATCAGCGGCCTGCCCACGGAAGTGCATGGCAGTAACACGCTGCCGTCGGTCGAGGAAATGCAGCTGTCTATCCTGCAATGCGTCCAAGCGATGTTCGGGTTTAAAGACGATCAGGGCGAACCCTTGAACGAAAACGCCCGCGAGTTTCTGGTTATGGTTCCGGTCCCGATGTGGCATGTGGCAAAAGCTGCGACCGCTGCTCCGGTGATCACCCACGGCCAGACCAATATCATCCAGGTCATGGATGCGATCTCGCTCAAGGTTGCCCCGAACCCGCGTCTGCCGTGGACTTCCAAGTTCGCCGTTTTCCGCACGGATGGCTCTATCAAGCCGTTTATCCGTCAGGAAGAAGAACCTGTCGCGCTGAAAGCCATCGCGGAAGGTTCCGAGCTGGAATTCAACGAAGACAAGCACCACTACGGCGTCGATACATGGCGCAACGTGGGCTTCGGCTTCTGGCAATACGGCTGCCTTGCGAACCTGACGTAAGGAGGCGTGAATGACAAAACGCTATGAAATCACTGGGGTCAAAGTTTCCTTTGGTCCCGGTGCCGTCTTAGGGCTGACGGATAAACAGGCGGAAGCGCGTCTGCAAAGCCTCAAAAAAATCAACGGTGACCGTTATACAGTGACGGGTATCGTTGAATTCAAGCGCGGCGAAATCGTTGCGATTGAGTCCGATCCTCCGAAGGGATTGGCGGGAAAGCTGGCTCTGATCGAGGATGAAAAATCCGAAGAAAAGAAAACGCCGCCCGCCGAATATTCCCTGCATCACAAAGGCGGAGGCCGCTACGAAGTGGTCGATGCTGAGGGCAAGGTGGTTTCAAAGAAACTCCTTACCAAGGATGAGGCGAATGCCTTCCTTCGCAAACTGTCAGAGGAAGTCGGGCAATGACGGGGCCGGGCGAGATCGCGGTCGAAAGCGTGTTTGCCGCTTTCGGCATCGACGCGGAATACGTTCCGCAGTCCGGCCCATCAGTGAATGTTCGCGTCGTGTCGAAGCATAAAGACGAAGTGGTCGGCTTTGACATGACGCGCATTCATACGACGACACGCATCTTTGAACTGCGGCGATCCGAAAATATCACCCCGCTGGATGGGGACACGCTGATCGTGAATGGCGACAGCTATCTCATTCAGGGCGAACCGCAGATCCTTGATGCCGACCGTCTTGTTTGGACATTGGACACAAGGCCAGCCTGATCGATGAAGATGATCGCCAAAATTGCAAAGTCCCTCGCCAAGGATATGGAGAAGGAATTTGTGACGATCACCGGAGCCATCCAGGCTGGTACGAAAGAGGCCGCCGAAGGTCTAAAAAACGATCTGCGGCAGCAAGTCACCAGCGCGGGAATGGGAACTAAGCTGGCGAATGCATGGCGGTCCAAGGTTTACGACAACAAAGGTTATAATCCGGCTGGCCTGGTCTACACCCGTGCGCCGAAAATCATCGAAGCCTTCGACAAAGGTGTTTTGATCAAACCAAAAGCTGGTGGCGTGTGGCTGGCGATCCCAACCGTTACGGCCCCAAAAAGGGGAACGGACGGTAAAAGACTCACGCCGCTTAACTTTCCAGAAGCCAAGCTCGGCAAGCTGGAATTCGTTTATAGGGACAAAGGGCCGTCTTTTCTGGTTGTCCACAATGTCCGCGCTTCCTACAGCCGCAAAACGGGACAGCTGCGCGGCTTCCGCAAGGCCAGCGAAACGGCTTTGCGGACAGGAAATGGTCTGTCTTCCGCCATCATGTTCATTCTTATCCGTCAGGTGAAGCTTGATATATGGGTTGAGGTGGCGACCGCCGCGTAGATCTGGGGCGGGGTGT
>JBFWTA010000048.1:0-11566 GCA_050248075.1 Bdellovibrionales bacterium
AAAGAATGGAAAAACCGAACATTTGCTGCGCGGCGCGGTGGGTTTTATCGTGAAGCACACGCAGGGCGCAAAGAACGAAAATACCGCTCAAATCGGCGGCCCCCGCCGCATAAGCCGAACCGCCGGTGCCGGCAAAGTAAGGCGCAAGGCTCAGCGGAAACAAAACGAGCGTATATATCAGCATCTCGATTTTGGTGTGGCGCGCGCCTTTGACGACCGGCATCATCGGCACGCCGGCGCGCCGGTAGTCTTCGTTACGATAGAGCGCCAGCGCCCAGAAATGCGGCGGCGTCCAGAAAAAGATGATGAGAAAAAGGATAATGGCGGGCCATGCGATTTCGCCGGTCACGGCCGCCCAGGCGATGACAGGCGGAAAAGCGCCCGCCGCGCCGCCGATAACGATATTCTGGGGCGTGCGGCGCTTGAGACCCATCGTATAAATGAAAACATAAAATCCTGCAGCCAGTGCCAGAAGGGCGGCTGCCAGGGCGTTGATCGCGAGCCACATAAGCACGACCGCCGCAAATATTAGCGCGCCGCCGAATTCGAGCGCGGTTTCCGGGGCAACGCGGCCTTGCGGAACGGGGCGGCCGCGCGTGCGCAGCATGACGGCGTCGATATCGCGGTCGTACCACATGTTTACGGCGCCGCATCCGCCCGCCGACATGGCGATGCAGAGAATGCTTACGAAACCGAGCAGGGGATGAACGTGGCCGGGCGCCACCATAAGGCCGACCAGTCCGCTGAACACCACAAGCGACATGACGCGCGGCTTGAGAAGTTCCACGTAATCGCGCACGCGCGGAACGGTGACTGGAACGGAGGCGGTAATGGCGGTGTTCATTGCGTAAGCATTTGTTGCTGGGCCGCTTCGACGATCAGTGCTTCCTGCTTGTCGATATAATATTGCTGCTGATAAAGCCCTTCATTCGCGTCGGACTGGATTTTGGCCATACGGGCGGCCGGCGCAAGAATGGGGTCTTTTCTGTTCTTAAAAAAATCCGACTTCCCGTTTTTATCGAAATGAACCGCATAACGGGAGTCAAAAAGAATAACCCAAAAACCGCCCGTGCTGTCAGCGACAAATTGTGCCGGCCCCTGGCGGTAATGTGTTGTCAGGCGGGCCATCCCCCCGACGCCCTTGCAATCGCGCTGATAATCTTTGGTTTCAGGCTCGGCAAGCACGGTAAAGAGGCTGAGCTCGACCGGCCGGTAATATGCTTCGCCGACCGTGAGGGTCGTGCTGTAAGGCCAATAGCATGTCAAATCGACCTCGACGCTATTGTTGACCACGTAGCCGCCGGGAATTTTGTACTTATACATCTTTGTTTCGACTTTTTTCAGTCCGGCCTGCTTTATCAGCCGGTCGCGGAGGTCATCATCTTCACCGATCAGGTTTTCCTGGCCTCTGTCGAATAATGGCTTTTTCGTTTTCGTGTCGTAAAAGCCGTTCATGAAGCGGCCGTCGATATTGTACCAGTATTCGAATACCATCTGACCCTTGGGGCCGGTGAACATGCCGACGATCTTGGTGTTGCTGCCGAATTCCGGAATTTCATGGCCGGGCGCAGGATCGGAAACCATCGTAACCGCCGCCCGCGCCGAAGCGGGAAGGACGGCCACCAGGGCGAAGCCCATAATCAGCCATGCGGTGCGTAATAATGCGTAGGACATGGCTGTTTTCATCGTCGACGGGCTAGTGGCGCGAATTGGGGTCCACAACTTCCGGCAGTGTTTCATAAGTATGGAAAGCCGGCGGTGAAGACTGGCTCCATTCCAGCGTCGTTGCGCCGTCGCCCCAATAATTGGCGCCAACCCTGCGGCCCCAGAAAATCGTGTAGACGGCGATGAACACAAACAGCACCGCGGACGCAAAGCCGATCATGGAACCGATGGAGGCTACGTAGTTCCAGCCGGCATAAGGGTCCGGGTAATCGGGGATGCGGCGCGGCATGCCCTGCAGGCCGAGGAAATGCATGGGGAAGAAGGTAAGGTTCACGCCGATGAAAGTCAGCCAGAAATGCAGCTTGCCCGCCCATTCCGGATAGGTGCGGCCGCACATCTTGCCGATCCAGTAATAAAAGCCGGCAAAAATGCCGAATACGGCACCGAGCGACAGCACATAATGAAAATGCGCGACGACATAATAGGTATCGTGCACCGCGACATCGACGCCGGCATTCGACAGCACCACCCCCGTCACGCCGCCGACGGTGAACAGGAAGATGAAACCGACGGCCCACAGCATCGGCGTCTTGAAGTCGATCGAACCGCCCCACATCGTGGCGATCCACGAGAAAATCTTGATGCCCGTCGGCACCGCGATGATCATCGTGGCGGCCGTGAAATAGGCGCGCGTATTGACGTCGAGACCCACCGTATACATATGGTGAGCCCAGACCACGAAGCCGATGAAACCGATGGACAGCATGGCATAGGCCATGCCGAGATAGCCGAAGATAGGCTTGCGGCTGAAAGTGGACACGATCTGGCTGATGATGCCGAAGGCCGGCAGGATCATGATGTAAACCTCGGGATGGCCGAAGAACCAGAACAGATGCTGGAACAGCAGCGGATCGCCGCCTCCCGCCGGATCGAAAAAGCTGGTGCCGAAGTTGCGGTCGGTAAGCAGCATGGTGATCGCGCCGCCGAGCACGGGCAGCGAGAGCAGCAGCAGGAACGCGGTAATGAGCATCGCCCAGATGAAAAGCGGCATCTTGTGCAGCGTCATGCCGGGGGCGCGCATGTTGAAAATAGTCGTGATGAAATTAAGCGAGCCGAGAATGGACGACGCGCCTGCCAGATGGAGCGAGAAAATCGCCATGTCCATCGCCGCGCCGGGATGCCCGAGTGCACTGGACAGCGGCGGATAAATAGTCCAGCCGGTGCCCACGCCGGTGCCCACGAATGCCGAGCCGACCAGCAGGGCGAAAGACGGGATGATGAGCCAGAAGCTGATGTTGTTCAGGCGCGGGAAAGCCATGTCGGGAGCGCCGATCATGAGCGGAATGAACCAGTTGCCGAAGCCGCCGATCAGCGCCGGCATGACCGTAAAGAACACCATGATGAGGCCGTGCGCCGTGATGAACACGTTCCATTCCTGGCCGTTCGGAAAATATTGCATGCCGGGGGTGAGAAGCTCGAGCCGCATAAGCACTGAAATCGCGCCGCCGACCAGTCCCGCGACGCAGGCAAAGATCATATACAGTGTGCCGATGTCCTTGTGATTGGTCGAACAAAACCATCTCACGAAAAAACCGGGCTTGTGATCGTGGCTATGCGCGTCTGCGTGAAACTGAGAGGTGGTCATGTGCGCTTCCTATCGTCAAACTGTCAGTGCTGAATGGCGGCGGCAAAACGGGCTGCGCCAGAGGCGTTCTCGCCGACCGCCGTCTTTTTCGATTTAATCCATTGTTCGAAGACATCTTCGGAAACGCCTTCAACCACAATCGGCATATACGCATGGCCGTTGCCGCAGATCATGGAGCACTGGCCGTAAAACACGCCGGGGCGGTCGACTTTGATCCAGAGCTCGTTCAAATGCCCCGGAACCGACATGCGGTTAACGCCGAGCGACTGAACGAACCATGAATGCTCCACGTCGGCGCCGGCAACCTGCACCCGCACGACTTTGCCGATCGGCAGCACGACGCGGTTATCGACTTCGAGAAGCCGCATCGGTTCGCCCTTGACCAGCCAGCCGCTGGACACTTCCGCGATAAGGCTTTTTGCCTGTTCGTCCGTTACCTGAGGCGAGTCCCAGATGCCATGGCTGTCGAACGCGACGCCCCCATGGTCCGGATATTCGTAAGACCAGTACCATTGATGTCCGGTTACCTTGAGCGTCAGATCCGGGGTCCCCGCCGCGCGGTCGCTGTAATAAAGCAGCGGAAATGAAATGAATGCGACGCCGACGAGTATAAGCGCGGGAACAAGCGTCCAGATAATCTCCAGTTTTACGTTATGCGCAGTTTTACTTGGTTTCGGGTTCGTGGCGCGGTTATATCGGGCCGTGACGAAAATAAGAAGTAAAAGAACAAAAATGCTGATGAAAAATATGATGTACAAAAGAATATCGTGAAACTTATCGACCCATAACTGGACGGGAGTTGCCGGGGCCTGCATGCCCATGCCCCACGCATGGGGAACACCGTCGGCCAGGGCTTGCGGAATGGCTGCAAAAAAGGCCAGGCCGAGGATAGCGATTTTTGAAAGGTGTTTGGTCACTTCACCGCTCCGGTGTTTGAAAAATAACAGACTCGCGCATGAACGATGGGCCAGCTTATAGCGGCTAAAAGGCGCACAGGCAAAGATTTCGTGGAATCCGGGGCAAGGGCCTCAACCGGCCCGTTTACCATTTTCGACAGGCCTATTGGATAGCCAGAACCTGATAGAACCAGTAAGTCGACGTGCCCGTATCATAGACACAGCCAACCATCCGGCCGTTCAGGGCTTCCGGCCAGTCGCCATTCGCCAGAAGATTGCCCAGGTCGTTATTGGCCGTTGGATCGCCAATGGCGCCCGAGTCATAATTGGCCACGGTGATATCGAGGGCATTGGCCTTCGAATTGATCTGATCGCAGATGCCTTGTGTGACCTGCAGCATGGCAAGGCGCTCTGAACCGGAGGTGCCCATTTGGGGAATAATGGCCGTGGGATAATACCACAGGTCATTGACCGGGTCCGCCGAAAGGGAGGTCGAAGGCACGGCAATCCCGCCGCCGGATGGCGAAAAAAGGTCGACCGAGTTCGAGGTGTTATTAACGTCGATAACGACGCTGTTAAAATCCGTGCTGTTGCCGAGCATGAGGCGGTCCATGCCGACCTTGAGATTTTCGCCGATCTGGATCAGGGCCGAAGCCTTGGTGCTATTACCTTCGTTTTGCGTACCGGCCGTGAACGAACCGCTGCCGGCGGCAATCGCGGCGGCAAGAATGCCGAGAATGGCGATGATGAAAAGAATGGGACCGATCGCAATGCCTGCATCGGACGGCAAACGTGCTTCGCGCGTATCCTTGACGCTTCTCATGGTCCCTACAACTTTCTCCGCCATACGGCCCCCTGAGCCGCAGGCATTCCCTGCACGCCTATCGTACAAGGAATATTTTAATTATGGGTTTTTACAAGCGACGAATTAAATGATCTGTAACGATCTGAATCTCAACACAGAATCCCGGCTTGGTCAATCCATAAGCCGCTAAAATTTAAATTTAATTTAGCGCTTATTGCTTTTTGTTGTTTTTTCCTGTTTTTCTCCCTTGTCGCCGCCGGACTTCGTTTCAAAGGAAATCGTTTCGCCCGCAACCAGTGCGCGCATAAGGGTGCCGCCCGTGCAACGTCCGACGCAGAATTCCTTGATCGTCCATCGGTATTTAGGCGAAGCCACGTCGATATAGCTGACTGCCGACAGCCATTCGCGAAATTTAAGGCCATCCGAAGCGGTAAGCGTGATGGTCTGGTCGTTGTTGAGAGTAATAATAGCCCCGGGAAAACGCTTCTGCAGGCGATCAACCAGCGGCTGGGCATCTTTCACGCTAACCGGCTTGCGTACGATTTTGGGCAGGACAGGCTCCGAAGCGGTGGCGACTTCCGCCGCCCGGCGCGTCGAGGCGGACAGTGAAATCGTATAGACCGTGAAGGCAATCATCAGTATCGCGGCGCCCCAGCACACGCCGACAACGACTATGGTGGCGCGGTCGAAAGTCTGAATGGAGCGGTTGACGAATTTCGTCCCGAGTGCTTTCAGCAGAGCCTGATATTCCGACTTCATTTCATACCGCGCTTGGCTGCTTCGAAATCGATCTGGGCGGCGTTGCCGATGGCCACTCCATCCGCCGAGGTTTCAATGGTCTTGCCGCCGATGTCGTTAATGCGGTCGGCCGTGACGTTTGCCGGCACAAGCGCCCGCCAGCGTGTCTTGCCGTCCTTGATTTCGTAAATTTCCAGGAAGCCATTGACGGCAAGCAGGCCGTCGTTGACATTCGCGAAAGCCGCCAGCTGATCGCGCATCGGGCTGGCGCGCAACTCGACGGCGGTACGCATGAGTTCGGTTGTTTTCAGTTCGGCGCGCTCGTTGGCTTTTTCCAGGTTCGCTTTGGCGGTAAGCACGACCATGGTCGTCATTAGCCATACGACAAAGGCAAGCCCCGTGAGCGACAGGGCCGTCAGCACCGCGAATGTCGCAAGTATGCGCCGGGCGCGATCCTCGAACAGCGATATCGAATACCAGGGCGAGGGGGTGAGCTTGAGGATGCGCTCGGGCACCAGTTCGATCACCGGCGCGTTGCCGAGATCGCGCGCCGTGCGTTCGGCCTTGGCGCGGACGACGGAACTCATGCCGCGGTGGATCTGCAGGCCGTCCTGGGTCACCGTCATCATGGTGGCGGCTTCGTCGCTGTAATAAGTGTAGCAAACCGGCGAAGGCTGAGAATCCTTCATGCCGGGCAGCAGCGAGGCGAAGGGGCACCAGGTATTGGGGTGCGCCGCAAGCTCCGCCGAACGCACCGCGACATACCAGATGCGATTTTCGATGGCCTGCCACACGACATGCACGCGTTCGCTGTCGCAAGCCTCGGCGGCGGCGTTCCAGACGATATCTTCTTCGCTTCCGACGACGCGCGGGCAGCATCCGCCGATAAGTTCCGACGGAAAATAATAATCACCCATAAGCCCGGGGGCGCTGGTCAGAACCTTGGAAAGCGAGCTGATGTTGCCGGACAGTTTGGCAAGCCTTTCCCTTTTGCTTTCTTCGGCCCCTTCCGTTTTGGAAGCCGGGGCCATGCTTTCGAGCGCGCCCTTGGCGGATTTTTCCAGCCCGGCGAAAATCTTTTCCAGGCTCGCGTTGAAGCGCTCCGCGCCTTTCTTGAGAAACTCGTTCGACATCAGCTGCCGCTCCGCAGATTGTGCAGGCTTTCGAGGAAGCCCTGGTTCTGGATCATGAGCAAGTAAACCATCATCAGCACCGTGGCCCCGAACATAAGCATCATGAAGATAATGCCAAGGATGGTGATGCGGCGCTGGTCGGCCTTGGCCATCAGCTGGCGCTCGGCGCCGATGGATTCATAAACCTCGGCAAGCTGGTCGACCGATTGAATGGTCGTAATCTGATCGCATTCCGCCTTGCTCAGCGGCCAGCGGGAAAGCGCGCGTGCCGGCTCGACACCGGCCATGATGCGGTCCTTGCTCTGGGTCCAGTAAAGCAGGGATGAAGGCTCGACCACGCTGTCCATGATGATCTGCAAGGCTTCCGCCAGGGGAACTTTGCCGCGCAGCAGCCGGGTCATGAGCTTGCTGGTGTCCTGCAGGCTGACATTGCGCAGATAGCTTGAGAACAACGGCGTTTTCATAAGAAAACGCGAGGTGAAGTGATCCGGACGGTGACGGTTCATCCAGTAAAGTCCCACAAACACCACGGCAAAAACGATCAGGAAACTGATAACCACAAGCAGCGAACCGTTTACCCATGAGGCCGTGCGTATAGCGTCATTAAAGCGTTCGATGGCGGCCGGATCGGTGCTTTTGATGCCTTGGTTTTTCAGATAGGGAATAAAACCGAATTGCGCGCCCCAGACGGCGCCGACGATGTTGATGATATCGAAAGATAGCCAGCTCAGTGCCGCAATGACGGTTTTATACTGTTTGCCTTTTTCCTCGGTATGCTCGATGGCGTGCTGAATGACGCCTTTAAGGTCGCCGGCGCGCTCGCCGGCCGTGATGATCGCCATGGTGGCGGCGTCCATAAGGCGCAGGCCGCGCAACGCTTCGGAAAACGAGCCGCCGCCCTTCAGCACTGTGCGTGTCGGGAGAAAAGCGAGACGCCGCCGCGGGTCCTGCTCGCCTTCGATGATGTTAAGAAGGGCGGTACCGGCCGATGCCGTGGCGCTCTGGAAACGCAAGGCGCGCAGCAATTGCAGCTGCCAGTTGCGCGAGCGCACATCCATCCATTCGAATAAAGGCGGTTTCTGTTCGCGAATGTCGATGGGCCAATAGCCCTTGTTGCGCAATTGCCGGCGCACCGCATGCTGATCGGGCAAATAAAAATCGTCTTCATGCACGAGCACGGCGCCGCCGGGCTGGGGTTGGGCAAAACGGGCGTGGAAAAGTTTCATGCCGCCCCCTTATCGCGCATGTCCGGCGCGCGTGGCCGCTTCTTCGACCAGCAGCGAGGCGCCCATGTTGGCGTCGATGGCGTTACGGCGGATAAGATCAACAATCGTCTGGCGGCGCGGGATATAAATCGTGCCCTGCACATCGACGACGGAGGATGTGACGTTGGATACCATCATTTCCGTGATCGCGCGGCGGCTGGCCTGATCTTCCGGCGGAAACATGGCTTCCAGCGCCAAGGTGCGGCCCAGAAACCCGGTGTGGTTGCACAGATCGCAGCCCTTAGGAAAGGCCAGCGCGACATTTTCATCGGGATCGATGCCGATATTGGCGCAGTTTTCGACCGTCTTGAAAACATCGGCGGCGCGGCCCGTGGTGTGGCAGGCCGGGCATACGGTTTTCACCAGGCGCTGGGACAGGCTGGCGATCAGCGCGTGCCCGAGAATGTAAAGACCGCTGGTGCGATAGGCGGAACTTAAAAAGCCGTCGATACGGTCCAGCGTATGTAACGCATCGACGGCATGGACGGTGGTGATAACCAAGTGGCCGGATTCCGTAGCGCGCAGCGCCGCTTCGACCGTGTCGCTGTCGCGCATTTCGCCGACGATGATGACGTCGGGATCGTGACGCATCAGGGCGCGTATGATTTCGGCGATGGTGTTGGCGGAATTGTCGGTGACCGATGTCTGGTCGACCAGGGGCATATCGTATTCGACCGGCGCTTCGACCGAATAGACGGCGCGCGAGGATCGATCGATTTCCTGAATAATGCCGTACAGCGTCGTCGATTTGCCCGAGCCGGTCGGGCCGCTTACGACAATCAGGCCGCCGTCCTTCGTGTGGCCGTGGATGGACTTCCGCAGGCGGTCCGCGACCTGAGGCGCATGGAGAAAAAGTTCTTCAAAGCTGCGCAGGTTTTCGCGATCGAGCAGGCGCAGCGTGAGCTTCTGTCCCGACGGCGCCACCGGCAGGGCGGCGACGCGGACGTCGATCATGCGGCCTTGCCATTCGAAAGCAAGGCGCCCGTCCTGCGGATGCTGGCGGTCGGCGGCGTCCATTTTGGCGTCGGTCTTGATGCGGGTGACGATCGGCGCCATGACGCGGTTGGGCACCAGGTGCCGGTAAACAAGATCGCCATCGACGCGGTAACGGATCCAGCAGCGCGCATCGTCTTCTTGTAACGTAAGATGAATGTCCGAGGTGCGGCTTTGCAGGGCTTCGGCGAGAATGTCGTTGACCGCCTGTTCGACCAGCATCGCGTCGTCGGGGTCTTTCGACAGCGCCGCCAGAATGCGCAGCAGGCGCTCGCCGGCAACTTCGCTTTGCTCGCGCATGAGCCGCGCGAGCTCGGCCCGGTCCCACGGTTCGACCTCGACCTTTGATATTTCATGGTTCGACCGCTGCAGCGCCTCGGTGATGTGCAGCAGGTCGGCGTCGTCCAGGCGGTCGCCGACCGCGATGCGCAATATGCCTTTGCGCAATTCCAGAAGCGAAAGCCCCATCGCCGCCTGCTGCGCGGCGGAAACGTACAGGCGCAGCGATTGCATCGTAAGGTCTTCATGTTTGCTGCCGCGCTTCAGCGCCCGGTCCTTGGTGTCGGCGGCGAAACCGTTGCGATGAAGGATTTCGTCGATGGCAAGGTGGCGCCCGTTGGCGCGGCGCATTGCCTGTTCGGCGAGAGCCAGTTCGTAATGGCGCGCGCTTATGCGGCTTGGCTCGGGTTGCGTCGCAACCGGCGTGGAGGCTGTTAATTCGTCGGGCGCAAAGGTCTCGGTCATTGCGCGTTTCCGGAGGCGCCGGAAATATTTCCGGTGGATGACGTGCCGGACGAACTGGCCGATGTGCCGCCCGATTTGGATGAGCCCGATTTATCCGTTTTTGGCTTGCTGGCCTTCGCCGCGTTTGCGCGCACCACCAGCTCCGGCGAAGAACCGAGCGTGAGCTCTTTTTTCTTGCCGTCGATAATCAGCTCCACGGATTTTGCCGTGACTCCGCTCACCTTGACGGTCTGGTCGCCGCCCATATCGACGGATTCGCCCGCGCCGACGATTTTCGTTTCGCTGTCCGGCGTGAGCAGCAACGCCTTGTTGCCGACCGTGCCGATAAGCCGCCAAACGCCGGAGGGCGCGACGGGTTTCGGTGCGGCGGACGGCGGCGGGATCAGGGATTCCGCGGCAATCGGCGACATCTTGGCGGCCGCGGCGGCCAGTTCGTCAGGCGTCGGCACGGCGGCGGTCGATTTGACCGCGCCTTTATCAGGCATCGGAGTTTCCGATTGCCGCGATGACGAAGCCGTTGCTTCGGTCTTGGTCTTGCCGCGTACCGGCACGACGGCAAATCCCTGACGGCCGCTATGGCGGATGATGAGATCGGTGGAGACCTGCCCGGCTTCGGACGGCGCCCACAGAAGCGTAACGGGACAGGATTCGCCGGGCTTGAGCTCCATGTCGACCGTGCAGCCCTGTTCCAGAAGTTGCAGCCCATTGCCTGCTTCGATCACGTCGATGGAATAAATAGTGATCGTGTCGGGGCTGTCATTGACCATAAGCGCCGAACGCACGGCCTTCTCGCCCACATTCACGTCGCCGAAATTGACCGGATTGACCTCTTTCGAGTTGAGCGCCAGCCCCATATCCTTTTTTTCGGCATTGCTGCTGCCGCCGGTGGTCTTGCCCGAGATTTTTGCCCGCGTGATGCGGCCGGCGCCATTATGGGTCAGCAGCACTTCCGCCGTCCACGTGCCCGAACTGGACGACGTGACCGATACCTCCACGCTGCAGCGGCTTTGCGGCGCGATGGTGCCCTGTTTCGTGCAATCGTTGCTGGCGATATCGGCGATGACATTGGCGTCGCTGTTGACGGCGACTTTTTCGACCTGCACCGGCGCGCTGCTCTGGTTGACGAAAAACAGCGTCGTGCGGCGCGCGATATTGATCGACATCTCGCCGAGATCGATATCACTTTTCGGCTCGACCTTGACGGCTTCGTCGTTGCTGGCGCTGCCGACGCTGCCGGGCCCCATGAAGGCGGCGTCGCGAGCCGCCGCCGGGGATGCCGCTAATGTCCCCAACACCACCGCCGCCAGACATACAGCACCGGCACGGCGCATGATCATGGCTTCTCTCCGCCGGCGGCTGCGGCATCGGACGGGGTCAGCAATTCGTCGAAGGCATGGCTGAAGCCGCGCTGCAACAGGCGGCGGTCGACCGGCGCGCCGTCCTCGCTGGCGGCGACAGGCGTGGCGTTTAACGGTGACAGCGGTATCGGCTGCGCCGCATTCGGTTCCGATACCATCAGCTCGGGCTGCGGCGCGACCGCGGGCATCATCAAAGGCATGTCGGACGAACCAAGCGACGCCGGCATGGCCGCGGCGGCAGTCGTGGTTTTGTCGGAAGGCATCGTGCCGGGCAGGGCCAGGGCTTTGGCGCCATCCTTGTCGATCATCACGGCCTGCGGCAAT
>JBFWTA010000049.1:0-11488 GCA_050248075.1 Bdellovibrionales bacterium
AATAACGTAAAGCGAGGAAAACATACGTAACAGGATTCGGCGGCACTGCCTAGAATTCAGCGTGAGCGGACGCTTTATGCATCACCAGGCTTCGTGAACGCCGCGGCCAGAGCCCGTCTTCGCCCTGCGGCTACGCCGGGCAGGCTTCGTTCGCTGCGCTCACGAAGCCTGGTGCCCCAGGAGGGACTTGAACCCCCACTTCGTTGCCGAAAACAGATTTTGAGTCTGCCGCGTCTACCAATTCCGCCACTGGGGCAGCAACGCAGGCGATCATAGCGGGACGGCGATAAAACTCAACCGCGGCGCGGCGTTAACTACTGCAACAATTTCAGCTTGTTTCCGGCAGGCAGGTTTGGAATGGTGGCGGCATTGGGTTTCATGGCGAAACCGCTATCTATTTTCAGGGAAAAATAATGCTCCTTGCTTCTCTTATTCAACAAGCAAATACTATCGCCCGTTACGCGCGGCGCGTTAACTGGCATGCCGCCAGCCACATACTCGCCAGCCCGTTTCCCGGCGAAACCGGGCCTTTCCATCCGCATGCGCGTAAGCGCGGTCCCGGGCAATTCCAGGTTTATTTCACCGGCGAAGGCAATGCGCGGCATGCTGTATGGCGACAAACCGGCAGTTCGCCGGGCTGCCTGCCCCTGCTCACCCCCTAAACTCTTCGAAATTTAAGGTTCAACCGCAGGGTTATTCACGGTATATCCATCCCCCTGCGGAGGGGTGGCCGAGTGGTTTAAGGCGCTCGCCTGGAAAGCGGGTATACGGGAAACCGTATCGTGAGTTCGAATCTCATCCCCTCCGCCATCATTTAGCTAAGAAACTTAGAATTATCCGAACGCTGGTTCCCATTTAACCGCGGAATTTTGCAAGCGCTCGTCCGGATCATGAAGAAGTCTGGACGCAAAAAGCACAGCAGCACGCTCCGCTAATTCGGTTGTATGCCGATCAAGGGTTTTCGCAGATGATAGCATGATATAATCCAAGGGGCCGCCACCAAGTATGGTAACTGGTTCTGTTCCGTCCAAATGAAGATCAATTTGATGCGTAAAAGGAGAGTTGGCGATTTCCAATCTTCCTTCTATTTCCGTCGAGGAAGGTAAATGATTAAGGGTGAAGCTGATATCCACCTTCGAAGAAGGAAAGAGATTCCTTCTAAGCAAATCATGCTTAATTAGTGATATTGGAACTGTTTTTTCTGAGGTAGGAAAAATATGTGGCACTTCATTCTCCGCATGCCACCTCACTTGGCAATCAATGATAGCTGCTATATTTTCCATCGTGGGCTTAAGTACGCGCAAATAATCAGTCAATACCTCTCGTTCCGGCAATCTTTGAAATGACAAATGAAAGCGAGCTACACGGTAAACCTCCAATATTTCGGAGAGTATATCGCCTACCGATGGTTTATGATTGCTCATTGCTAACTCATAAATATGGTCTATGGGCGTATCTTTAAAAACAAAATTATATCTTTATATCACTGTCCGCTTCAATTGTTTTGGCAAAATTAACCATATAGACCAACCGTGCCCACCACCATCGCTTCCGGTCCGCCATCTTCGTTTCTGAGAATGTCTAATAAAGTTTAGATTTACCCAATAAAATAAGCATTATTTGAATTTTCAGCATCTATTACTGTCCAGCGAATTTTCTTGAAATCTACTCCGATATTGAAAAGCTTATCGAGTTGCGGGCAGCCGCGGCCTTCGCATCGAAGATACCATTCACTGAAGTGGCTACAGGCTGACCGTTAACCATAATACACCAAATTATTTGCAGATATTTGGCATTAGAATGTGCAGATCAAACTATTCGTTTCAATCGTCATTGCATGTCATCTATTACGTTTAATATCTCCTTCCCAATCGTTCATGTAGCGATTGACATTCAATCCCGATATTTTGATGTCGGCGATCCATTTCCTGCGACGGCACGGAATTTTGCTGATGGACTTTCGATTCGAGGGATCCCGACGGTGTGGGTTGCTTTAACCAACGCGTTAAAACATGGATCATTCAAAAAAGAAATTCCACATGGGACTTATTGCGATTTTGGTAGCGACAAGGATCCGCAGTTTGTTACCCGTCTGGGATTGAGCGAAGTCAGTCCTACGTATACTGAAGCAATCTTTGTTAAAAATTTTTCTAATGCCTTCGAGCGAAATCTACTTGCTCATATTCTCAAACAAAAACGCACAGAAGCGATCATTATATCGGGCTTAAAATCTACTGACTGCGTTGCCAATTCGGTCGCCGGTGCACTCCGCAATGATTTTACCGTGATAATCGTCTCCGATCTTCTTCAAGGGCCCCGGTACGTCAGCTATAAAGAGGATGTACTGCAGTCCTCTGCTTTGGAAAAAGTTTCGCCGGACAGCAAAACAAAACTTCTCTTTGCTTCTATGCAAGAAATTCTGAACACTTTCGAAGCAAAGCTAATGCCGCCTCGAAGTTCTATACAACTTTCACCGCTAAAAATGGCAACTTTAGCTTTTTAGGTTGCAGTTTTCTCCTGATCGGTACTTGCATAAACTGTAGCCCTCGATTTACTTGTCTCTCCGAACCACCGTAATTTGCCTGAGTGGCAAGAAGCGGCGACGCGACCACCAGAGTCAGGGGCAACCTGACCCTCGCCCCGGGATGTTCGGAACCCTTCGGATAATCGAGATGCCCGACGCGGTTATCAGCTGAAATAATCGCTTTGCGTCAGCGGAACCACAAACATGGGGCATGGTGTTTCCTGCATCACTTTTTCCGTGACGCTGCCCAGGTGGATTCTGGATCTGTTGATGCCGCCTCGTCCGTGGGACGCCATCATGATCAGGTCGATTTTATCGGCTTCTGCCAAAGCGAGTATCGTGCGCGCCGCGCCCGAGCCCGTTATCGATACCGCAGCGTTTATGCCTTCCTTTTTCAGCTGCATGGCGATGCGGTCGAAATAAAGCTGGATGGTTTGCCGGAAATTTTCCGATTCCGAACCTTCCGGCACGAATAACAATGTCACGCTGCTTCCCTTGCCGCGTGCAAGGGTGCGTATATAAAGCAACACGGATTCCGACGCTTCGGAGCCGTCCATCGCGACCAGGATGCGGTTGAATTTTTCGAACGGGCCCGGGATGTTACCGCCGGCGCCGATTATCAAGGTGGGGATGAGCGTCTTTCGGATAACTTCCTCAACCACGTTATTGGAAATCACTTTACCGGTTGCTGTGTTTCCGGCGGTCGTCGCCACAATCAAATCCGCATTTGTCATGGTTGCACGGCGGACGATATGCAAACCGGCGTCGCCTTGCACTATCTTAAAATTGGCGGGCAGCCCCGCCTGGGCGAATTTATCGGAAAGCGCCTGCACATAGGCGATCTGATCGTCTCTCGTGCGGTTACGATCGTTATTTATCAACAACAGTTCCACCGTAGCGCCTTTCGCAACCGAAAGAAAGCACATGAGGGGCAATAACTGATCGGACAGCGTAGCGCCGTCCAGAGTGACAAGTGCTTTCCTAAAGGATGTATGATCGTAGTTTTTGAAATAGGGATCTGTGGATTTTTTACGCAGAACATCCTGCGGCGTAAAACCCTGGCCGGCAACGATACGGCCCAGCCGATCCTCGACGGAAGGCGGAGGCCCGAGATATTGCCGGTAGTACGTGAAGATGGCGTAAAACACCGGGATCAACACCAGATAGGACCAGGCTCCTTCATAAAAACGTTCCTCGAATATAACCATCGTGGCAAAGGTGGTCAGGGTGGCGGCCACAACGGTGCCGGCCAGGCTCATTATTTTCGATTTCGTCAGTTCGGCGCGAAGCTCCCGCACCAGGCGTTTCGACGCGGCCCAGCCCGTCATGCTCAGGAGAATAAAGACGCCCGCGGCATATAACGCCAGATACGTATCTTCCTTCGTGCCGAATAATAAAAAACAGACACTGCAAACCGCCGCCATAATCCAGACGGGCCTGTCGGCAACGTCATGCTTGTTGCGCTGGCCCAGCCTGGCGGGCACGTAATGTCTATAGCGAAGTCCGAGGGCGAGGTTTTGTATCGCCTGGGCCGCCGCCGCGCAGGCCGAAAGCAGCACGACAACGCCGATCATTGTCCCGGCATATGATAGCCAGGGCGGAAACAGAAAATCCATGGTCTGGGTAAAGACCGATACATGCTCGTTCATCGGGTCGGAATGCGCAAGGATCGCAGGGCCCACGATCAACATGGTGGCCACCGTTGTGCCCATGATGATCATTAAACTGCCGAACGCCTTTTTGCCTCGCTCGGCCGGCGTGCCGTCATAGGCCGCAACAAGATTGGCGAAAATTTCTATACCTGTCATAAGCGCTAGTATCCGCGCATATCCGCCGAAAGTCAGGCTGAGGTAACTGGTCGTTACTTGCGCGCCATCGCCCGCGGTATAGTTTACCTCGGCCAGGGAAAAGGCCTGGAAATTAAAATCGGGAAGCTGAAACCCCGTCTTGAATATCGCGGCAATCACCATCCCCCATAACAGGAGCAACACGGCCGCCGTCGCCGGGCCAAAAGCACGCGCCGAAATTTTGGGGCCGAGGTTAACGATCCAGCATGAAAACAGACATAGAGCCACGGCCAGTATGGCCCGGTAAGGCACTCCATGAAATTGCATATTTAAAAGTGAAAACCTGTCGGCGATAAAGGTCACCAGCGCCGCCATGCTCACCAGATAGGTCAGCACATATTCGACAACCGTAATGCCGGCGGTAATCTTGACCGCCCAGCTTCCGAATTCTTCCTCGCTGAGCCCGCTGCCGCCGCTGCCGTCACTGACCCAGCGCATGACCTGGCGGTACATGGCCGACACGACAATAACGCTGAACACCGCCATCCAGACGCTCGCACCGAACGTCACTTGCGCGACGCCCGCAATTACGATGAGCTTTAGAAACGGGCCAAAAACGTAAAGGGGGGATGTCGCCGGATCGCCGCCCCCGGCCAGAGCACCTTCCAGCGAATTCGATAATCTTTTGGAAATGACAATGGACATGTAGGGCGGATACCAGCCTTGGTGCCAGCATGGAACTGAAAAATAACATACTCCGCTTGCGCCAGTTCCATCACATGCATTTCGGATTTTAAAGCCCGTCCATGCAAGGCAATTGCCTGCCCTATCGCCCACAAAGCCGTTGACCTTGCCATCACCTTGAAATACTTTGATAATCGGCGATACCGCGAAGGTATCGGGTGTTTTTGGCGGTTGCACGGATACAAGCAAGGCCGTTTTTAGGATCGAGGCGAGAGGCGCAGGAAAGTGAGTAATCCGCTTGATCAAAAACGTGCCGGCGGCGGCAAGGTTCCTGCCTGGCTGATGACGCTTCAATCGGCCGGCTATCTGCCTTACATCTCCACATCCCGGCGCCTGCTTCCCTTTCTTGATACCTCGCCGTTCGGCGAGAAAGCCAACATCTTTCTGATGGAAAATGACGAGCACGGCCCGTTCCATGAGGCCTATCTGCTGTCGAACTCGTTAAGCTTTAAATCCCCCGACCTCAAGATGCCGCATTGGGTGCTTATCGACTGCGCGCTGATGCAGACGGCTATTGTCGGCTTCATGAAGGCCTGTAAAGACCTGCCGGAATCTCTGCTGAGCCATTACCGCAACGACCCGGGCATCGACCTGGACCGGCTCGATTTCATTCCCGTTTCGGGTCAGATTTCTTCGCCTTCGGTTGGCGGCGAAAGTTTTGTCGGCATCTCGCTCTTCAGCCTGGCCAAATCCATTCCCGAAGGCCCTTCGCAGCTCGGCCTTTACACCAAGGCGCTGGCGCTGGAAGTCTACCGTGCCGCCCGGCAATCTCATTACTACGGCATCGCCCAGTATAATAATCCGTCGCTGAAGATTCACGGCCGCTTTACGCCGCGCCTGGAAATCCATCAGCCCATGGTTCCGCTGCATCCCGGCAAGGACATGACCTTGATTTACAAAATGACGGTGGATTTCGATCCGCACAGGCTGGACGAACCGCCCTCCGAGGCGGGCGAGCCGACCTTCTGGCTGAACGCGCGCGATATATCCGGCAAAAACCGCATGCAGGCGGGAATTGCCGACGGCAAGCGGTACGTCATCATGCCGCCCTTTTCCGTCAAGCGCAGTGGGGAGATTTTTCTTCCCATTAAAGAGGAGAAAGCAGAATGACGACAGCAGTAATTGCCTTTTCGGGCGGCCTCGACACCAGCTTTCTGGTTCCCTATTGCCGCGAGGCCTACGGCGCCACGAAAGTCGTCACCTGCACTATCAACACGGGCGGTTTCGACACCGCGGAAACCGAAAAAATCGCCGGCCGCAGCAAGGAAGTCGGCGCCGACCGCCACGTTCATCGCGACGCCGCACGGGAATATTATGACAGCATCATCACCTATCTGATTTACGGCAATGTCAGCCGCGACGGCTATCCGCTTTGCGTAAGCTCCGAACGCCTCGTCATCGCCGAAAAGGCACTGGAATTCTGCCGCGAGATTGATGCGGATCTTTTTATTCACGGATCGACGGGCGCGGGCAACGATCAATACCGCTTCGATGTCGCCGCGCAGGTTCTGGGCGGCGGGAAAATCCGGTGCAAGGCGCCGGTGCGCGAATTCGGCATTACCCGCGCGTTCTCGGCGGATTATCTGCGCCAGCGCGGCGTTACGGTTACCGAAAAAACGACATCCTATTCCTATAATCCGGGATTATGGGGCGTTTCGATCGGCGGCAAGGAAACGCTGGTCTCGGACGGCCTTATTCCCGACGAGGCCTGGTACAGCCATCCCGATCCCGGCCTTAAGCAAGCCGTTATATCCCTGTCCTTCGAACAGGGCCGCCTGTCGGAACTTTCGCATGGGCAGGACAAACTGACCGACCCGATCGCGATCATCCGCAAGCTGACGGAACTGGGCAACGCTCTGGGCATTGGCCGCCACTACCATGTGGGTACATCCGTTCCCGGCAAGAAAGGGCGGCTGGCCTATGAATCGCCGGCGGCGGACATAATTTACGAAGCGCACCGCACGCTTGAAAAAATCACGCTCTCGCAGGCGCAAATTACCGGCAAGAAGCCGTTGGCCGAAACATTCGGGCAGCTGGTACATGAAGCCAGGATGTTCGACCCCTACCTCGCCGATATCAAGGCCTTCCTCAAAAGCACCCAGCGCCGCGTCACGGGCACGTGCAGCATGGTTCTGGTTCCGGGTTATATCAAATCCGTTACGGCAAAAAGCCCCTACGATCTGCTCTCGATCAAGGGAACGACCTATGGCGAGGCGTCCAGCGCCTATACGGGCGCGGATGCCGCGGGCAGCGCCCTGCTCTACGGTTACGAACAAAAACTCATTCATTCGCTCGATCCGGACGGGAAGCAGGACGCATGAGTGACGATAAATTTCTCGAAGAGGCCGTCGATCTTCTGAAATCGCTGATCGAAATACCGTCCATATCGAAGCAGGAAGAAAAAGCGGCCGATTTTCTCGAGCAACAGCTGCGGGCGTGGTTTCCCCCCGATGCCGTAAGGCGTCTTGGCCACAACCTGACAGTGGATATCAAAGGCGCGTCGAACGGCCCCACGCTTCTGCTTTGCAGCCACTTCGATACCGTTGCCCCGGCCGCAGGCTGGAAGCGCGACCCCTTCAAGGCGCAGGTTGAAGACGACCGCATTTACGGGCTCGGCGCGAACGACGCGGGCGCCTCGATCGTCAGCATGATCGCCGCGGCCCGCAAACTTGACGGTAAATTTTCCGGCCGGTTGCTGCTCGGCCTTGTGGCCGAGGAAGAATCCGGCAACCAGGGGTTTGTAAAGATCGAACCCGACCTTCCCCGCTACGACGCGGCGATCTTCGGCGAACCCACCGGCATGGAAGCGGCATCGGCCATGCGCGGGTCCATGCGCGCCCTTCTTCGTTCGCGCGGAATATCCTGTCATGCCTCGCGGCCGTGGCAAGGCAGGAACGCGACCGATCAATTCGTTCAAGACATTCTGGCGCTGCGCGCGATTGATCTCAAGGACGGCTCGCCCTGGAAACAGGCGACCATCGAACCCACCGTCATCCGCGGCGGCACCAGCACCAACCAAATCCCCGATCTGATCGAAGCAACCCTGGACATACGCACGACGCCGGAAAAAAATAACGACTTCGTTATCGCTGCGCTCGAAAAAGCCGGGCTTGAAATCGAAGTCATTACGAATTTACGACGCCCGATGAGCAACGATCCAGCCTCGCCGGTCATGCAGGCGTTACGCAAGGTTGCGCCGCCCATCCCGGACTACGTCTTTAACGGCAGCTGTGACATGGCGTTTTCGACGGCACCCTCCATTATCATGGGGCCGGGAAAATCGGAACGGTCGCATGCGGCGGACGAATTTATCCGCGTGCCGGAACTGGCCCATGCTATCGAAACCTATGCCGCCGTGGCCAAAATATTCTTATCCGGCAGATAGGCCTCAATTTCGTCTTATTTTCCTCTATAAGGATATGTCATGAAACAAATCGAACTCCTGATCGAGCGCGGGCTGTTCGCCAGCCGCTGGCTGATGGCGCCGTTTTATGTGGGGCTGGTCGGGGCGCTGATAATATTACTTTATTGCTTTATCCTGGAACTCGTCCATTTTTTCATTCATCTGTCCGAGACCACGCCCAACGCTGCGGTGCTGGGCGCTCTGTCGCTGATCGACCTGTCGCTGGCGGGGAATTTGCTGCTGATCGTGATTTTTTCGGGCTACGAGAATTTCGTCTCAAAATTCGAGCTGGATAATCATGAAGACCGACCCGAGTGGCAGGGTACGGTCGACTTCGCCGCCCTCAAGCTCAAACTCGTGGCATCCATTGTCGCGATCTCCGGCATTCACCTGCTCAAGGTTTTCATGAATCTGCGCGACGTTTCCGACCGCGAGGTGCAATGGATGGTCATCATCCATCTGGTGTTTATCTTCTCCGGCGTGATGCTTGCCTTCATGGATAAAATCGCAGTGAGCGCGAAGGCGCAGAAGAAAATCAAATAGGCGCGGCACCGTGCACTCGCCTACTCTTTTTTTGGCAAGGTTTTTACGAATTTTTCGGCCAATTCGACATAACGGCTTAAATCCGAATCCTCGCACACACCATCCGGCGAAATCATGGCCCAGCCTTTCATCGGCTTGCCGGTGATGTCCATCGGCTTGACATGTTTTTCCCCAAACAACTTCGCCGCCGAAGCTTCACCAACGCGAATGATAAGCCATTCTTTATAAACGCCCACGCACATGTGGCCGTTAAGCAGCCATCCGATGCCGCCGAACATTTTTTTCAGCTCGAAACCTTTCCGGCTGTCCAGAATTTCGCTTAATCGTTCGGCGAGACCGGGATCGAAAGGCACGACGATCCGCCTAGCGGCTGAATAACAAGACGAGCATCACAGCGCCCAGCGCAATCCGGTAATACGCAAACGGCGCAAAGCCGTGCCGCTCGATGTAGCCGACGACCTTGCGCACCACCAGCAAGGCTGTGACGAACGCCGCCAAAAAGCCGGCGGCAATAAGCTGGGCATCGTCGAGGCTAAGGCTGCTCCAGTTTTTATAGATATCGTAAACGGTCGCCGCCAGCATGGTCGGAATGGCGAGAAAAAACGAAAACTCCGTCGCCGTCTTGCGGTCGACGCCGAGCAGCAGCGCGCCGATAATCGTCGCACCGCTGCGCGAGGTGCCCGGGATGAGCGCCAGACACTGGCACAGACCGATCTTCAGGCATAACGGCAAGGGCAGCTTGTCGAGATTATGGTAGCGCGGTTTCGGCTTGAGACGCTCGACGGCCAGAATGGCCACGCCGCCGACGATCAGCATGATCGCCACATTGACCGGATTGAACAAAACCGTCTTGATGGTTTTATACATCACGACGCCCAGCAGCATGGACGGCAGGAAGGCCAGCAGGATGCCGATGGCAAAACGCCAGTCTTTCTCCCGCTGGCGCACCATGCCTTCGGCCGTGGTCAGAAGCTTGGCGCGGAAAAGCCAACACACCGCCAATATGGCCCCCAACTGAATGACGATTTCAAACGTCTTGCTGCCCGGCCCCTCGAACCCCAGCACATCGCCGAACAGAATGAGATGGCCCGTGGAAGAAACGGGGACGAATTCTGTCAACCCTTCGATAATGCCCATAAGGGCGGCAAGAAAAAACATGCAAGACTCCGCAAAGATAGAGCCAGAGGCCATATCACCGTCTTGCAAAAAAGGCTATACAGGCTATGTCCTGCGGCTTAGTTATAGACGGCTAAGGCCTGCATATATTGCGCGGTCGTCTTGGCAGTCCCGGTTTGAATGCTGACCCCTTCGGTTGCGGGCGCTTCCGTGCGGCGCAGCAGATCCGGATGGTCTTTCAAATACCAGAAAACCAGAAGGATAATGGCGATGGCGACGCCCAGGGATATTCTCATTACAACCTGCCTTGCATTCGTTGACCGGATGAACCAGCACACAAGATCAGAATACGCGCATCAAAAATAAAAATTCCATATTGACGCGCGGCCCGGTCCGGCTGCCAATTTTCAGCCATAATATCGGACACATTACCCCTTGCATCTTCCGCAACGCCTGCATCATGACACTCAAAACGGGCCGGATTATTGGTTTGACGGCGGTCGAGAGTTGCGCCATGACTCCCAGCCAACCAGCCATCGCCGTTTCGTTGCAATAACAAGAAAAGGAAACTTTCCATGCGCGCCTCGTTCCTCCCCGCCATTGCTTTCGTCGCCTCGATGGCCCTTGCGGGATGCGCCTCGACCGCGCCGGAAGCCGCGGGCAATGGCGGTCTCGACAAGAACATCCGTCTTGCCAAAGGCGGCGACGACAGCACGCTGGTTTACCGCAACCCCGATATCGACGTTACGAAATACCGCGGCATCTACATCCCGCCCGCCGAAGTGTACGCCGGCAGCGACGCGGAATTTGGCGGCGCGTCCGACGAAAAAAAGCAGGAAATGGCGCAATTTTTATCCGACGAATTTATCCGCGTTCTCGGCAAAAACCATAACATCGCGGCACAGCCGGGACCCGGCATCGTCAAGCTGCATCTTATTCTTGTCGGTTTTCGTGAATCGCGCCCGGTTCTTTCGACCGGCCTGCGCCTGATGCCCGTCGGCCTCGCCTTGACCCTGGGCAAAAGCGTCGCCGACATGCCCGCATCTTTCACCGGCTCCGCCACCTTTTCCTGCGAAATCACCGACAGCGAAACCGGCGAGGTCCTCGGCGCCTTCCTTACCAAGCAAAACCCGCCCGCCTACGAACTCACCTCCGGCCTCGGCGAAACCCGGGCCGCAAGGCTCGGCATCACCCAGGGTGCGGAAGGGTTCGCGAAGGTGCTGGATAAGGCGCGGGCAGGAGCAAACTAGCCTGCATAATTGCGATTTTTGGCATCCCGTGCAGCTTGAGTTCCATCTTTAAGTATTTTCCGCAGGATGTATAAACCTCCCCGGGCGACTGGCGGCTTGTTATTATGGGATGCCCGGGATC
>JBFWTA010000050.1:0-11483 GCA_050248075.1 Bdellovibrionales bacterium
TCGCTAGAGCTTTTCCATATCAACAACCTCAATAACGGAGCCGACATCATGGCCACTTCATCACCGACCGTCAGCCTCAAGCACCTCGCCTCCCGCCTGGCGGAAAAGAGCAAGGACATGTCCAAGAAGCAGGCCAACGAAATCCTGGACACTTTCTTCAAGTTTGTGGTTTCCGATCTCAAGAAGGGCAACCGCATCCGCATTCCGGGTTTCGGCATCCTGCAGGTTCGCAAACGCGCCGCACGCACCGGCCGCAACCCCGCCACCGGCGAAACCATCCAGATTCCGGCCAAGAAGAAGATCGCATTCCGCGCCGCCAAGGAGCTCAAGGAAGCCGTCGGCAAGTAAGACTGCGCCGTCAGGCATAGAATTATTCGAAGCTTGCATAAACCCCGCTCCGCAAGGAGCGGGGTTTTTTATCGTCCTGGTTCTATCTAGGCTTGCACAGTCGCTCGCCCGACCAGCCCAGCGCGATCTTGCCCCGCAGGATAGCGGCCTTTTCCGCCGAAACCTCGACATGGCAGGAACTCGAGGCTAGCGGATCGTTCCAGTTGCGCGCCCAGACATGCTTGTAAACCGTGATGTCGGGGGAATCGCTGTCCATTTCAACCGCCGATGTGTGCGACGTATTGGGATCGTAATAACTGCCTTCATGATCGATGCGCATCCAGCCGATCTTGCGGCCGTTTTGCGTCGTCACGCCATAGAGAGTGGCAATCGTGCGATTTGGATCATGCGCATTCAGATCTTCGTCCGGTTCCCGTTTAACGAAAGCCACGCGTGCGTCCTGATCTTAACTGGGATCGGAGATGGCGGACGGCGCGGCAGCCCGTTGGTACAGGTCGCTGCTGCCGAACGATTTATCCATATATCCCGAATTCGTCATAGCCTTCGCGCCATTATGGCAACCGGAAAATTTTATTAAAAATGCATGCGTCTCATATCGTGGCCCCATATAGTTAATCGCCTGTTAATTACACGGGCGGCTGCATTTTGCCGCGACGCGGCAAGAACTAATGTCGTTCCATATGCTTTAAAAATAGCGTAGGATTTTTTCATGTCCTCACTCACCCAGACCGACCAGCTTTTTTTCGAACAGACCGGCATGGACCGCCTGGCGGTCGAACGCACGGTGAACGAGGCGCTGAAAGGCGCCGACGACGGCGAGCTTTTTCTGGAATACCGCCAGTCCGAAAGCTTCGTCTGGGATGACGGCAAGCTTAAAAATGCGAGCTTCGACACCAGCCAGGGTTTTGGCCTGCGCGCCGTATCGGGCGAGGCTACCGGTTACGCGCATGCGGTTAATCTCGACGAAAGCGCCGTCAAACGGGGGTCCGAAACGGTAAAAGCGATCAGGAACGGCAAATCCGGCTCTCTGGCCCTGCCCCCGCAAGGCACCAATCGGCATCTGTATGACGACGGCAACCCCTTGCAGGGCAAAAGCTTCGAGGAAAAAATTAAACTGCTTCAGGAAATTGACGCCTATATCCGCACCAAAGAATCGCGCGTGCATCAGGTCAGCGTTTCCCTGGCCGCCAGCTGGCAGGCGGTGCAGATCATTCGCCCGGACGGCTGGCGCGCCGCCGATATTCGGCCGCTCATGCGGCTCAATGTATCGGTCGTCACGCGCGACGGCGAACGCATCGAAGCCGGCGGCTCCGGCGGCGGCGGACGCCTGGAATATGCACGCTGGTTCGAGCCCGGCGAATGGAAAAAGCTTGCCGACGAGGCCCTGCGCAAGTCGCTCGTAAACCTGGATGCGGTCGATGCGCCGGCCGGGGAAATGACCGTGGTGCTTGGCCCCGGCTGGCCCGCCGTCATGCTGCATGAAGCCATCGGTCATGGGCTGGAAGGCGATTTCAACCGCAAGAAAACTTCCGCCTTCGCCGGGCTGATGGGGCAACGGATTGCGGCCAAAGGCGTCACGATCGTCGACGACGGCACGATCGAAAAACGCCGCGGCTCCCTCAGCATCGACGATGAAGGCACGCCGTCCCAGTGCACCCCGCTCATCGAAGACGGCGTTCTGGTCGGCTTCATGCAGGACCGGCTTAACGCGCGCCTGATGGGCGTAAAGCCGACCGGCAACGGGCGGCGCGAAAGCTTTGCCTGCCAGCCCTTTCCCCGCATGACCAACACCATCATGCGTTCCGGCAGCCTGAAGAAGGATGAAATCCTTGCCTCGGTGCAAAAAGGCATCTACGCCGTCGATTTCGGCGGCGGCGAGGTCGACATCACTTCCGGCAAATTCGTGTTTACGATGAGCGAGGCCTATGAAATCGAAAACGGCAGGATAGGCCGGCCGCTCAAGGGCGCATCGCTGGTCGGCACCGGCTTCGAGGCGCTCAAGCAGGTCAGCATGATCGGTAACGACAGCACCCTCGACTGGGGCGTCGGCACATGCGGCAAGAACGGCCAGAGCGTGCCTGTCGGCGTCGGTCAGCCCACCATGCGCATGGAAAACATGACCGTCGGCGGGCGGGGCTGAATTTCGTTTCCTGAAAGTAAAAAAGCGATTGCGAAAACGGCCTTTATAATGCCTATGGAGAGAGGCGTTTGTCGCCTGATTTATTGACGTCATAAAAGCGGGTAGATTGTATTTTGGTTAATAGACGCCGTTTCGCGGCCTGGCTTGCCTCCGCTTTATTCGCAACCACCCCTTCTGAATCATCAGCCCGCGCGGCTAACCATCGGCGCCGCGAGAAACCGCCAGTTTCGGCTAAGAAGCATGGGCCGTCTGCGCCGGAAAAACATCCCGCGGCGCCGCCCAAGGCCGTGCCGGGCACGGTGATTGCCGGTCCAGATCCTTATCTTCAGACCGTTCAAACCGTTGCGGATGCCGCGGCCCTTTGGCGGCATGCCATGCAGAACAGCGGACAGCTCCCGCCCGCCTGCATCGACGCTCGTTATGCTTTGTTATGCGCTATTCTTGAAACCTCCATGAAAACAAACGAAAATGGCCTGTTCGAGTTTTCACGAAAGCGCAGGACGGATTTTTGGAATGCTGCGGATCAGCTTGTGGACTACCTGAACAGGGCCGATGTAAAACCGCATATTCCGGCTGTGAAGAATAGCAGCGGAGAAATTACGAAAAAGGACTTACCCGGGATCTTTAGGGATACCTATGTCCAGGTCGCTGCGTTATGCTTCAACGCATGCGAACATTATGAACAAATTCAAAAATCCTCACTTCGGTCCGCGCCGGATGACATCAAAAGAGCAAGTCTTTACACCGATCACAATCATCCGGTCGTCGCTAATGTTATCATTGCCAAAATCGCCTCGCGGGGACCTATTTGTAATTTAGTGCCGACAGAAACCCGCTCTTTTGTCAGTGGCCATAATCGATATGGAAAGGGACGCTGGGCACCTTTAACGGTGTTGCAGGAAATTCTCAAAGCCGCCCAACCACGGCTTGATCTCTATTCAAGACACATAGGATATGTGATTCCCGCTCCCGCATCCCTGAAACGACCTGTCGCCATAGTCCCAAGGCGCGGGCTGCTTAAACCGCCCGGACAATAAAATCATCCGCGCAATACCGATGGAATATTATTATATTGCCGCTCGAGTTCGGCAATTGTCGTGCTGATGCGGGCAAATTCATCCTGATTATTGGGATCCAGATTCCGTTTATAATGGCCGATCTGAGTCTGCAAATCGCGCGCCTGTTGCGCAAGGGCCGCGTTTTCAAGATCCTGCTTGTATTTCCGGGTCGCAGCTTCCAGATCGTTGGCGGATATTTGCGCAGCATGATCGTTCTGTTCTTTGATTTTTTCTCTTTGGGCTTCCTTGCGCTCCTCCTCGCGGACGCGTTCCTTTTCCACATGAACCTTCATGTAATTTTCGGATGTCATCTGCGCATTGGCGAGTTCGTCCGGTTTCTGCATCGCCGTCTGAAGGCGCTTGTCGTAATCGTTTTCCGGAGGCTTCACGAGCGCAACCTGCAACCCCTTTTCCGTTTCCACGACACTTCCCGTTTTTTCGGCCATGACCATGGAAACACCGGCTTCCGAACCCAGGCCTCCCGCCTGGGGCTTGGGCGCTTCGGCCGGAGAGGCGGCTGCACCTGCTTCCGGTTTGGTTTCCGGTGTTCTGGCAGGCGACTTGAACGGATTGACGGGACTATCGCCGGGTCTCAGCGATCCCTTGACCGAAACCTCACCGCCTTTTTCCTTTGCCGCGTCGACGGCCGATTTCCGGAGAAACGGGTTTTTCATGACGGCACCTTCGCCGCCATCCGCCGGTTTCGTCTTAATGCCTGATTCCATGCCGCCCATGGACGACCGCGCGCCGCCGCCCTGGCCATAATCCTTGCCGCCCATGCCGCTGCCGAAACCGCCGGTAGCGGGACGCGGCGCTTCCGGTTTCGGTTGCGCCGAAGCGCCAAAAGTTTCGCTGCGGGCAAAAGGATTTGAAATCGGCGACTTTCCGATCATGGTGTATCGCTTTACGAATCAATAACCAAACGATGTTTTGGCAATAATCGTCTATTTTAATCAAGCTTGCTTAATGCATCATTAAACTGCCGGAACGGCGCGAAAGCGATTGAAAATGCTTTGAATTACCGATTTTTTGGGGCCTTGAAAAAACAAAGGGCGGGTTTTACCCCGCCCTTTGGCACATGCGACAGTGAAGTAAACCTGAACTTTTTTCTTCCTAGGCTGCCTTCTTTTCGCGTTCGCGAAGCAGGACGTTTTCGAGCTTCGCCGTGGCTTTTTGCTGGTCGATCTTTTCGACCGCAGCAAGTTCACGCGCAAGACGTTCCAGCGCCGCCTGGTAAATCTGGCGTTCGCTGTAGGACTGTTCCGGCTGGTCGGCGCCGCGGTGCAGATCGCGCACCACTTCGGCGATGGAAACCGGGTCGCCCGAATTGATCTTTGATTCATATTCCTGGGCGCGGCGGCTCCACATGACACGGCGCACCTTGGAGCGGCCCTGCAGCGTGGAAATCGCTTCCTTGAGACGGTCGCGCGAGGAAAGGCGGCGCAGGCCCGAGGTCTTGGCCTTGGTGACCGGGACTTTAAGCCGCATACGGTCCTGCTCGAAAGAGATCGAATACAGCATCACATCGGCCTGGCCGGCCATGGAATAAGTATCGACACCCTCGACACGGCCTACGCCATGCGCCGGATATACAACAAAATCACCTTTTTTAAACTCCAGCTTGTCCGCCATGATTGCCTGTCTCCCGCAAGAATTCGAGTTACAATTACCGGCCCGCTTGAGGGCGAATATTGGCGAAGAATGGCTTGGCCTGCCTGCTTCATGCAATGCTTCATCCCTGAAGCATGCAACGCAGTTAGCCGCCCGGACCCCCTTGCTGTTCAGGTCCGATCAGGTAACGCGTTGAAGATGGAAACTGTCCAAGTCCCGCCGCAACTCGCCGGACTCACGCCCGACAATGGCAATTATATACCATTTATTAGGGATTATTACAAAGCTTTCATCATATGTTATAAATTCTTATTGCGAATCAACAGCTTGTATTTTTTTCGTTAACGCCGTTTTAAGAATCAAATTAACCAACCGGGTTCAGGCCCCCTCCCCGCCCGGCTTATCGCTGAAATGTTCCTTGAACTTGTCGGGCTTTCCTTTCCATTCGTCGGCGTCGGCCGGAGCATCCTTTTTACGTGTTATATTTGGCCATTTTGCGGCGTATTCGCGGTTCAGCTCCAGCCATTTCTCGGCCTGGCCGTCGGTATCGGAAACTATGGCTTCCGCCGGGCATTCGGGCTCGCAAACCCCGCAATCGATGCATTCTTCGGGGCTGATAACGAGCATATTCTCGCCTTCATAGAAGCAGTCGACCGGGCAAACCTCGACGCAATCCATATATTTGCACTTGATGCAGGCTTCGGTAACGACATAAGGCATTCTGGTTTTCCCCTGGAAAGGCGGATTATAGGCCGTTTCACCTTGCGGTTATCATCTATGGCTTAGTATGACAAGAGCGTCCGCAGGGGTGCAAGGGGCGTGACTTGCGGCAAAAAACGGGGATAAAATACCATCATGAGTTCACGTATCGAAAAACTATGCCTGGAACGCGGCCTTAAAATGACCGAGCAGCGCCGCGTCATCAGCCGCGTCGTATCCGAAGCCCAGGACCACCCGGATGTCGAGGAAATCTACAAGCGCGCCTCGGCCATCGATCCCAAGATCAGCATCGCCACCGTCTACCGCACCATGCGGCTTTACGAAGACGCCAATATCATCGAACGCCGCGACTTCGGCGATGGCCGCGCGCGGTACGAAGAAAACCGCGAGGAGCACCACCATCATCTTATCGACGTCAATAGCGGCGCCGTGATCGAGTTCCAGAACGAAGAGCTCGAGGAAATGAAACGCAAGATCGCCGCGCAACTCGGCTACGACCTGATCGGCGACCGGCTGGAGCTGTACGGCGTCAAGAAGGGCACCAAGCCGCCCAAGAAGTCGAAATGAGCACCAGACGCAGAAAGGAAGTGGCCGATATCTGTGCCGGCGACTGCTGCCAGATGGCCGTTACGCGCGCCTTCCGGGAAATGCAGGAACTGGGCAAACCCGACCAGTTCGCCTATGAAGCGGCACTCACGGTCTTTCGCTGGCACCATCCCGAAATTGCCACGCAGCAGGCCAGAAACATCGTCGACATATGGGTCGGCGAAGGAACCATACATTAAACCCGCGATGCGGATTGACGCTCGCGACGGAACCCACTAAGAGCATTCGTCCCACAGCCGTAAGCCGTTGTAGCTCAGGGGTAGAGCAGAGCTTTCGTAAAGCTAAGGTCGGGGGTTCAAATCCCTCCAACGGCACCAGCCTGTTACCGGCACGCCTCGCGCCATGCGTCCAGCTCGAGCTTTTTCCTGAGCGAGTCGAAATTCATCTTGTTGGCCTGGGCGCAAAACGACTTGGTGGGCACCTTGTATTCGATATTGAACACCGGCTTGTTCTGCTCGATGAACGGAATGAGGTCCTGGCAGGAATCATACTCAAAGCATTCCTCGTTTACCTGGAAATCGAAATAATCAACGAGGTCGTCGACCTGAGAAAGGTCGTTTTTGAGGCTTACCGCCAGACCGGCCTTATGGGCAAGATCGGCGATCATTTTATTGTACGCGATCTGATCGCCGTATTTCAGGGGAAAGCCGCTTTTGTTCTCGAAGCCTTCGACGTTATCCGGGTCAACCGCGTCGCAGCCCTTCTGCGCGGCGAGATCGATGCGCGCCTTCATGATCGGCCTGAGCAGATCGAGCTTGCGGATATCCAGCCATTTTTCGCCTTTCCAGCCGGTCATGTTGGAACCGAGCACGGATTTCGGAAATTGCCTGGCGTCCGGACGCCAGTCTTCGTAACTGCCGGCGCTGAAATAACAGATAACCTTGATGCCCCGGCCGTGCAGGTCCTTGATGGTGCTTTCCTTGATATCAAACAGATCGATGTTATAGGCATCGACCTTGAGCGAGGTGTCGAGATCGCCGGTATATTGAATCTGCCACGTGGTTCCCGGGCGCGGGTGCCACCAGTTGCCCGCCGCCGTTGCCTTGGCAGCGCCCGAAGCGGCTTTATTTTCGTGGTGCTCGGCGGCAGGCGCATCGTCGTCATCGTCATCGGCCGCCTGAACGGCGAAAGGAAGGGCAAGAAAGCCGAGCATGAGGACGGCGAGCAGACAGAAACGAAAATGTCCGGAATAATTTTTCATGGATAATGCCCCCGCTTTCTATGCGGCGGCACGCGCCGCCGATACCGCTTTTAACCGCTGGTCTTGGCGGTAGCAATATATTCCGGCGTCCGAAGGGGCGCTGAAAGACGTCGCAGGGCGAATATGTCCTTTGCGACAAAATCCGGCCTTGTTTTTGCCTCTTTCAAAAGCCGGTCGGCGTCATTTTGTCCGCTTTCGGCAATAGCAAGCAAGGGATCGAGATAGGAAGACTCGTCAATGCCGCCGGCGTAAACGGCCCGCCGCCGGAGCCCCTCGCGCGCGATTTCGACCGCCGCGCACGCGACATCGATCAGCTTGCGGTTGCCGGCCACGGTCCGCAAACCGTCTTTCGGGACGCGACCGTGAAACTGCGCGCGTTCTTCCGGCGTGAAGTTCTTCGCGAGATCCCATGCGGCATCGAGAGATGCCGGATCGTACAGCAGGCCGACCCAGAAAGCCGGCAGCGCCTGCATCATTTCAGGCATGCCCGCATCCGCGCCGCGCATTTCGATAATCTTCTTGAGCCGCACATCGGGAAAGAGAGTGGTGAGATGGTTGGCCCAGTCGGTGATGGTCGGCAATTTCCCCGGCAGCGCCGGCAACTTGCCCGCCAGAAAATCGCGAAAGCTCTGACCGGCGCAGTCGATATATTTCCCGTCGCGCCATACGAAATACATCGGCACGTCGAGGGCATAATCGGTGTAACGCTCGTAGCCGAAGCCGTCCTCGAAAACGAAAGGAAGGGCGCCGGTGCGATCGGGATCGAGATCGAGCCAGCAATTCATGCGCGCGCTGTTCAATCCGTTCGGCCTGCCTTCGGTAAACGGCGACGATGCAAACAGCGCCGTCGCAACCGGCTGCAGCGCGAGGCCGACGCGCATTTTTTTGATCATGTCGGCTTCGTCGCCGAAATCGAGATTAACCTGCACCGTGCAGGTCCGCAGCATCATGTCATGCCCGAACCTGCCGACCTTCGACATGTATTCGCGCATGATGCGGTAACGCTGCTTCGGAACCCAGGGCACGGCGTCGCGCGCCGCCGTCGGATGAAAGCCCATGCCGAGAAAGCCGATGCCCAGCCTTTCGCCGATCTCGCTCGCTTCGACAAGATGCTGGTCGGTTTCGGCGGCGACGGCGTGAAGATCGCGAAACGGCGCTCCCGACAATTCCACTTGCCCGCCCGGCTCGAAAGAAATGGCCGCCTTGCCGCGCGAAAGGCCAATGATGGTATCGCCTTCCATGACAGGCGCCCAGCCGAATTCCCGCATGCCCTGCAGAAAATCGCGTAGCCCGTTTTTTTCTTCGTAGCTTACGGGACTGAGTGTGGAGAGGCGAAACGGGAATTTTTCATGCTCGCAGCCGATCAGCCATTCGCCTTTTGGCCGCCCCGCCCGCGCAAAATAGTCGACCAGCTGCGCACGCCCGGAGACCGGCTGATCGGATTCGTTGACGAGAACGGACATGCGGACGCCCTGATTGCATAAAGCGATTAAATTATATGGGGGCTGCCTATTCGCCTTTCAATGGCTTATACGCGCCTTTGGACCAGCGATAAATGATATAGTCCGGCTGTTTGACATCGCCTTTGGCGTCGAATTCGATCGTTCCGATGACCGTGGACAGCCCGCCCCCATGCATGGCAGCGATAATTTTTTTTGTATCCAGCGAGCCAGCGCGGCGGATCGCCTCGGCCAAAACCTGCACAGCGGCATATGTATAAAGCGTGGTGCCCTCCGGATCGAAACCCTTCGCGCGGATATGCTTAACGGCATCCGCCGCCTCCGGCCGCTCGCGCGGGTCCGGGTTAAAGGTCATCATGGCGCCCTCGCCCGCTTCGCCGGTGATCGACCAGAATTCTTTGGTCGTAAGATCGTCGTCGCCGATGAAAGCTGTCTTTAATCCCTGCCCGCGCATCTGGCGAACGATCAGCCCGGCTTCGGTATGATAACCGCCGAAGAAAATCACATCGATGGTGTTTTCCTTTAGTTTGGAAACCAGCGACGAATAGTCTCGCTCGCCGCGCGAGATCGATTCATAAATCTTTTCCTTCACGCCCTGCCGGTTGATGCTTTTTTTCACCTGCGCCGCGAGGCCGTTTCCGTAAGCCGTCTTGTCGTGCACGATCGCGACGTTCCTGCCGGAGAAATTTTTGACGATGTAATCGGCCGCCGTCGCTCCCTGCTGGTCGTCGCGGCCGCAGACGCGGAAGACGTTGTCGAATCCCTGCTCGGTCAGGCCCGGCGTGGTGGCGGAAGGCGAAATCATGATGATGCCTTCCTCGTTATAAACCCGCGAGGCCGGCACCGCGGCGCCCGAGCACATATTGCCAATCACGGCTTTTATATCCGCGCCGCCGAGTTCATTGGCGATGGCTACGGCCTGGCGCGGGTCGCAGGCGTCATCCTTTAATATGAGACGGAATTTCTGGCCGAGCACGCCGCCCGCGGCGTTGATCGCCGCCACGGCGGCTTCCGCGCCGCGCTGCATCTGCTCGCCGGTCGTCGCGTCCTGCCCCGTGAGCGGCCCGACCGCGGCGATGCCGATATCCGCCCTGGCCGCGGCGGGTAGAAGCAAGGCCAGAACGAAAACGGCGAGGCGCAGGCGCATGTTATTCTCCGACTTCGGCATATTTGCCGTCATGCCATTTATACAGGACATAGGCAGGGCCGGTGACGTCGCCCTTGGCATCAAAACTGATGGAGCCGAGAACCGTCGGCGCGGTCGCCGAGCGCATCGCCGCCGCGACCTTGTGCGGATCGTTCTTGCCCGCGCGCTTCAAGGCATCCGAAAGAACCTGCACGGCGGCATAGGTGTAAAAGGTATAACCTTCCGGCTCATATCCTTTTTTGCGCAGCGTCTCGACCAGCGTTTTGGCTTCCGGGCGCTTGCGCGGATCGGGGCCGAAGCTCATCAGCATGCCTTCCGCCGCAGGCCCGGCAATTTTCCATAATTCGTCGGTGACCAGCGCGTCGCCGCCGATAATCTGGATTCCCGCCGCCTGTTCTTTCAGCTGACGGGCGATCAGCCCCGCTTCGGTGTGATAGCCGCCGATGAACAGCACCTGCACCCCGGCATTCTTCAGCCGCGAGACCAGCGCCGAGTAATCGCGCCCGCCCGGCGTGTAGGCTTCGAACAGCTCTTCCTTAACGCCGCCGTCGTTGAGGGTCTTTTTAACTATATCGGCAATTCCCCGCCCATAGGCCGACTGGTCATGGGCTAGGGCAACTTTCTTTCCCGGAAAGTGCTTGAGGATATATTCGCCGTCCACCACGCCCTGCCGGTCGTCGCGGCCGCAGACGCGGAAAATGACATCCTTTGCGTCGTCGGTAAGCTTCGGATTGGTGGCGGCGGGGGTGATCAGAATTGCCCCCTCCTCCATGTAAACCTTTGAAGCCGGAATGGCCGATCCCGAGCAATAATGGCCGACCACATATTTCACCCCGGCGCTCATCATCTGGTTGGCGACGGTGACGGCCTGTTTGGGATCGCAGGCGTCATCCCCTTCATGCAGAACGAGTTTTTCGCCGTTAACGCCCCCGGCGGCGTTGATATCGGCGACGGCCTGCCGCGCGCCGCGCTTCATCTGCTCGCCGAAGGTGGCGTATTGCCCGGTCACCGGCCCCGGCAATCCGATAACGATATCGGCATGCGCGGGTGCGGCGCAAAAAAGAATTCCGGCGAGAAGCGCGAGCGATTTTTTCATGAGCGGTCCAAAAGTTGAGTCATGAACTTAATAAACCCGCCGGAGGTTTTTGCAAGCGTGGTTAATTTAACTAATCGCGATTTCAGATCACAGTAT
>JBFWTA010000051.1:0-11468 GCA_050248075.1 Bdellovibrionales bacterium
CCTCGAACACGGTAGCGCTCAGGCCTGTTTCTTCGACGGAAAAAGGCACAGTCTGGCTGGCAACGGTTTGTCCTTCTCGGAACAGGTAAATGCGCGCTTTATATTTACCGATAGGCGCGTTCGCGGGCAGAAAGAAAGAGGATCGGAATAATCGATCCTCCAGCACATCGACGCCTTGCGGAGATTCGCGGTAGAAACCACGCACCTCGCGGCGTGTAATAAGCGCCTTGCGAAAAAGATTGGTGCGTATGTCCTCGGTACGGCGTGACGGAAAATGGAGCCGGTCGAGTTTAATGCCTTTCTCATTGACGGCCTGGCTGGAGGCGATATCGAGAACCGGTTGCGATGTCGAGATGGAATAAAAACCCGGCACGTCGTCGAACACAAAAGAATCCGTGTTTATCCAGATGCCAAGTACGCGGGATTTCACGCGCGTGGTAGCCTTGCCTTTTGGGCCTTCGATGACGATAGCGATATCGCCGACTTCGCGGATGCTGCCGAAAACGATCAGTTCGGCTCCGGTGAAACCGGTGGTTACCGCCACGACATGCGAGGAGATATCGGCCACAATTTCACTTTCCGCATGCGCGGCGGCTGGAAGCAGCAGCAACAGCAAGGCAACAAGGAGTCCCCGGCCTTTCATGTCGGATACCTCATTTCATGCGAGAAGAGGCTTTGCGGGGGGATCACAAGATCGAAAAACAGTTTAACAGCGATCAGCAAAATCAGTGCCGCAAGAAGAAAGCGGCCCGTATCGGGCTTGATGAGACGGGCATAGCGGGTTCCCAACTGCGCGCCGATCACGCTGCCGGCCAGCAGAAAAAAAGCAAGGATGAGATCGACGGAATGGTTGACAGTCGTCTGCAGTATTGTGCCCAGGGCGGCGGCAAATATAATCTGAAACAATGCGGTGCCATTTACATGAGTGGATGGCATGCGGAGCAGATAAAGCATGGCCGGGATCAGGATAAAACCGCCGCCGATACCGAACACGCCGACCAGGACGCCGCTTGCGAAACCAATCAAAACGGGGCCGAGGATGCTGATACGCAATCTCGAAGCCGGGAATATTGTTTTGAAGGGCCATGAGGCGCCAAGCGGCGGGCGGAGTCTGCCGGGCGATGCAAGCGCGGCTTTGCGCCGGCGACGGCTGCGCAGGCTTTCATACATCATCATGCCGCCGATGCCGGCCAGCAGCAGGAAGTATCCGAGCGTTATGGTCAGGTCGATATAGCCCTTTTCGCGCAGCAGTTTAAAAAGGGCCACGCCGGCGGCCGTGCCCAGTATGCCGCCCGTGACCATCGCCATGCCCATTCGCAGGTCGATCTGGCGGCGCTGCCAATGCGCCAGCGCGCCGGAAATGGATGTCCCCATGAGCTGGCACGATTGTGTGCCGACGGCGATGGCAGGCGGCACGCCAACGAATACCAGCATCGGCGTCAGTATAAACCCCCCGCCCACGCCGAACATACCCGATAATATGCCAGTAAGGAATCCTAGAAATATTATCAGCGGCCCATTGAGCGCCATTTCAGCGACAGGAAGATAAACATTCATATCAGACCGACCTCACCGTTTCTGACTTCGCCATGCTGGGCATGCGGCAGGAACGACGTGAAAGGTTCCGTATCGGTACCGGTTAGCCAGGCCTGGACACCAAGCGCGCATATTTCCTCGAACAGCGCCTGACGCCGCATGTCATCGAGATGCGCGGCGATGTCATCCAGAAGCAGGAGAGGGGCCATATGGCGGGCGCGGGTAAGCGTGCGTGTGTAAGCGAGCATGATGGCGACGACAAGAGCTTTTTGTTCCCCTGTGGAGCAGAGTTCGGCTGGGCATTGCCTAGCCTGGTGGCTTACCACAAAATCGCTGCGATGGGGACCGGCGGAACAGGTGCCGCTCTGGGCATCCTCACCACGGGTGCGGGCAAGCGCGGCGCGCATTTTATCCTCGACAGGCAGGGCTGGCTCGCTCAGAAGAGCTTCTTCGGCCATTCCTTTGACCGCCAGATCGGCGCGCGGGAAAGCGCCGGCGGTTGCGGCAATGGCCGTGCGCAATTGACGCACAAGCTGGTTGCGCGCGGCCGCAATGGCAACGCCGGACTGGGCCATTTCGTCTTCGAGGGCGCTCAGCCATGCCGCATCGGCGGGGCCTTCACGCAGGAGACGAAGACGCTCGCGCAAGGCCTTTTCGTAACGTGTCACGCGGCCGTTATGCGCCGGATCGAAACTGTAAACCAGACGGTCCAGCCATCGGCGGCGGGCACCGGCGCCTTCGGCCAGCAAGCGGTCCATTTCGGGCGTTATCCATGCCAGCGCGACATGCTCGGCCAGCGCCTGCTGGCTGCGAACGGCCTTGCCGTCGATATGGACGATGCGGCGGTCGGTTTCGGTATCCTCGGCATCGCGGCCGGTGCCTATTTGTAAGGGGCCCAGAGGTGCGGCGAGTTCGGCAGCTACGGCCCAGGGTGTTGTGATGTGGCGGTTCTGCATATCGGCCAGCGCGGCGCGGCGCAAACCGCGACCGGGAACCAGCAGGCTGATGGCCTCTAACAAATTGGTTTTGCCGCTGCCGTTATCGCCGGTAAGGATGACGGGAACCGGTTCGAAATTCAGGGATATGTCGTTGTAATTGCGGAAGGCCGTGAGCGTAACCTTCCGCACCTTAAGTGTGGACGGGCTGGCGTGAACGTCATGGTTGGCGCGAAGCGGAGAATGCATGATTCCGGCAGTATGCGCCCGGGGGAATTGCCGGAGCAAGGCGGTTAGCCTTATAGTCCGGAAAGTTGTTACCCCGGAAACCGAACCGTCGCCACCGCCTGTGCCGCAATCCCTTCCTCGCGGCCGGTGAAGCCGAGGCGTTCGGTGGTGGTGGCCTTGACGCTGACGCGGTCGGGACTGACTTCCAGCAATTCGGCGAGGCGCTTCAGCATGGCGGCGCGGTGCGGGCCGATGCGCGGGTTTTCGCATAGCAAGGTAATATCGACATTGGCGATGATGCCGCCACGTTCGTGAACCATGCGAACCGCGTGCTGAATGAAATGCGCGCTGTCCTTGCCTTTCCATTGCGGGTCGGAAGGCGGAAAGTGGACGCCGATATCGCCCGCGCTCATGGCGCCTAGCAGGGCGTCTGTCGCGGCATGCAAGCCGACATCGGCGTCCGAATGGCCCTCCAGCCTGCGATCGTGCGGAATGGCGACGCCGCATAGAAAAATTTTATCACCGGGAATAAGGCGGTGTACGTCATAGCCGAAGCCGGTGCGCACATCGCCGTAATTATGGCCCAGCAGACGGGCGGCGCGGTCGAGGTCGTCGGGATTGGTGATTTTCATGTTGTCCGGGTTCGATGAAATGAGGCTAACGGCAATCCCCGCCTTTTCCGCCACGGCGGCATCGTCCGTCAACTGGGCGCCGATGGCGGCGTTATGAGCGGCGAGAATGTCCGCATAATGGAAGGCCTGCGGAGTATGCGCCTGCCACAGGTTTTTGCGGTCGATGGTGGTTTCGATCAGCTGATTTTCGCCACGCTTTAATGTATCGACCAGAGGCTTGGCGGCAATCGCGCCGCGCTGGGTATCGAGCGCCTTGCGGACACTGGTGATCGTCGCGGCGTCGACAAGCGGGCGGGCGGCATCGTGGATCATAACATAAGTAGGTTTCTGCTTGCCGAGCGCCTCGAGACCCAACCTTACGGAATCCTGGCGCGAAGCGCCGCCGGTAATGGGCTGGGGTAATCCAAGGCCGGCTACGGCCTTTTCGTAACGGTCGCGATGGGCCGGATTGATGACAACCTGCACGCCGTCGATATGGGGATGTTCCAGAAAGGCAAGGACACTGCGGCGCAGAATCGGCATGCCCGCCAGGTCGAGATATTGTTTCGGTATCGGACCGCCAAAACGGTCGCCCGAGCCGGCGGCAACGATAAGGGCTATGCATGAAGTCATGTTAAACCGATCTTTCAACCGACATAAAATTTTGCTGCTTATCTCGATACTAAGTCTCGATTCTTTTATGTGATATCTTAACCTGAAAAGATATCTTTTCGCAGCCGGATTTAAGCTTCCGGAACATTAAATCAGGAATAAACTGAATACCATAGTAATAAGAAAGGCGATTCAAACGCGCATGGTGCAGCCATGATTTCTCCCGGCAGACCGGCGAGCCGGCTCGAAGCGATACAAGTAATGGTCCTGGAGGGCAGCACCCGCGCCGCCGACATGCTGCGCGAGGTATTCGTAAAACTAGGCTTTACCAATGTTTTTGTCGTCAACGACGGGTACGAAGGTATCCGCATGATGAAGCAATCGCCGGTGCATCTGATTTTCACGGACTGGGAGCTGAAAGTCCGCAAAAAACGCAAGCTGCCCAGCATTCAGGCGCCGGAGGGCAGCGCGAGCGCGGAGGCATTGCCGGTGAACGGCACAGATTTCGTCAAGCGCCTGCGCCAGTCGCCGCATTCGCCGAATCCATTCGTGCCGGTCGTGATGGTGGTGAACGATAATTCGGAAGACAATCTTGCCCGCATTCGCGACGCCAGCGTGAACGAGGTCATTTCAAAACCGCTGGATGTGGAGGAAATGTGCAAACGCATCATCAGTCTCATCGACGATACGCGCTATTTCATTACCGCTGAAAATTACAAGGGGCCCTGCCGCCGCCGTCAGGCCTCGGCTCCGCCCGATGGGGCCGAGCGGCGCATAAGACAGGTGCGGCTGATCCGCCGCCGCGAGGCAAAGGGACGTAAATGAACAGCACAAGCGCCGCCGAAACCCTAGCTTACGAGCCCGACCGCACCATGCGCGAACTGATCGGCGAGAATATCGATCTCCGGCAGGAAATTTTTACGCCCGAACGAATCGCCGCGGGCCAGAAGACGGTTAACGATGCCCGTGCCGGCTTTTTTGAAATGGCCGAAAAGGAACTCGCGCATCTGGAAAACATCGTGTCGACAGGCGCTACGCTCGACGACGAGGCCTTGTTCGATAGTATCTCGCGCTCGGCCCTTAATGTTAAGGGACAGGCGGAAATGACGGGCTATCGGCTGGTGGCGTCGATCGCAGCCTTTATTGCCGCTTATTGCGATACCGAGGATAATAGCCCGCAGGCCAGGCGGCTGATTATCGCCGATCTGGTCAGGCTTCTTGGCATCGCCATACATGAAAAAATAGCCGATAATAACGGCGCGATCGCTCAGAAATTAAGCATAAGCCTCAAGAAATATTGACCTTTTTGGATGATTGCCCCATTTTCCCCGCACACCATTATTTGATGCCGGGTCGATGCTATTTAATAGTTTTGCGTTTCTTTTTGGATTTTTGCCTTGGGTGGTTGGGGGATTCTGGCTGCTCGGGCGGCATGAAAATGCGCGGCTTTGGTTTCTGCTCGCGGCATCGTTCGTTTTTTACGGCTACTGGGATTATCGTTTCATTCCGTTGCTGGCAGGGTCAATTATTCTTAACTGGCTCGCGGCGCAGGCTTATTTCGTCACCCGGCAACGGCTGATCCTTGTCGTGGCCATCGGCGCCAACCTTGGTTCGCTGGCGGTTTTCAAGTATCTCGGTTTTTTCTCGGAAATTTTCAGCGATGCGACTGGCTGGAGGGTGGAGGCCATACGCCTCGGCCTGCCGCTGGGCATCAGCTTTTTTACATTTCACAACATCATTTACCTCGTCGATATTCTGCGAAGCAAGGCTAAGCCGTACAAGTTCCGCGACTACGGGCTTTACATCGCGCTGTTCCCGCAAATCCTGGCTGGACCGCTCGTGCGCCACAATGAAATCATTCCGCAATTGCCGGAGCCTCCCCGGCGCGAAGGTTGGGCAACCCGCTTTGGGCGTGGTATCGGGCTTTTCATAATCGGGTTGTGCAAAAAAATTTTCCTCGCTGACGCGCTTGCTGCCATTTCCGATCCGGTATTTGCGAAAGCGGCTCTGGGGGCGGTGACCATAGGGCAGGCCTGGTCGGCGGCGCTGGCGTTTCCATTACAGATTTACTTCGATTTTTCAGGCTATTCCGACATGGCCATTGGCGTGGCGCTTATGCTTGGGTTTATTTTGCCTTACAATTTCGACGCGCCATATCGCGCGACGGACCTCAACTGGTTTTGGCGGCGATGGCATATGACGCTCATGCGTTTCCTGCGAGATTACGTTTACATTCCGCTGGGCGGCAACCGATGCGGGATGGGGCGGCAATGCCTGAATGCCATTCTTACTTTTTTGCTCGGCGGGCTATGGCACGGGGCGGGCTGGACGTTCATTATTTGGGGCGGATTGCACGGCCTGGGGCTGGCGGTGGCCGTGGTATGGCGGCGATTATTCAGGCCGATGCCCGGCCTTGTCTCATGGCCGCTACTGATGATCTTCCTGATCGTGACATGGGTTTACTTTCGCGCGCCATCGGTTCAGGCCGCGCATCATATATTGACGGCTATGGCAGGGCAGGGGGTATCCGAGCCCATGACTGGTTATCTGGTGATCGCCATCGCCGCCGCCGTTGCCTTGATTGGGCCAAGCAGCCAGCGGCTGGTTCAATCTTTCAAGCCGAATTTATGGATGCCGCCTCTGGCCGCGGCCGCAACGATTGCCGCTCTCGTCAAGCTTAACGGAAGCACTTCATATGAATTCATCTACTTCCATTTTTGACAGCGTATACGAGGCGCGGTGGCGGCGGGTGTTATGCCAATATGCGGCATGGACGCTGGGATTGGGGCTGCTGCTTGCCGTACTGGCTATCGGGCTCGACCCCTATGACACCGGCCGTTTTGCCCTGTTCGGATCGCATGGCGTGCCGAAATTCGGCCAGCGCATGGTCGCTGCCAGCCTGGCGCGCCAGCCGCATTATGACATGGCGATCATCGGCAATTCGGCAATGCAATTGCTCGATCCCGCGCAATTCGAAAAATATGGGCGCAAGGCCGTCTCCCTCGCCATGCCCGGCACCGGACCGAAAGAGCAACTGGTCGTGGCAGAGTGGTTTATAAAGCATCATCCGAACTATGCAGTTCTGGTTTTCGGCATCGACGACCGCTGGTGTGAAAGCGGGCATTCGCCGCGCCTGACGCATCCTTTTCCGTTCTGGTTGTATGGCGGCGATACGGGTGATTATCTTTCACATGTGCTGGAAGCGAAAAACCTGGAAGCGGCCATACGCAAGCTTAAGATCATGTCCGGACTTGACGAGCCGTTACGCGCCGACGGCTATAACGATTACGATACCGGCAAGACATGGGACCGCGCCGGTTTCCGAGAAAGACTGAACGGTCCGAACGAGGAGGGCGATCCGCAGCCCTTAACTCCGCCGCCCTACCGTTTCGAGGCCGCGCCGATATTGCAAGATTTTCTTATGCACCTGCCGCTCGGCACACGCGTCATTCTGATCGTGCCGCCGCAGTACCGTCCACCGCTGAAAGGCGATGCCGTTCTCAAGCAGAATGCATGCGAGGCGACTTATCGCGATGTTGCGGCGCATGTGATGAATGCGCAATTTATAAACTTTAACACACAAAAAGGCCTTACCTATCGCGACGTGGATTATTGGGACCGCCTGCATTACCGTGCACGGGTGGCGCGGGAGATGGAAAAGAAAATCGGGAAGATATTAAATTAGTAAGCTGAGAGAGGAAGACATGGCAAGCCGTACGACGATATTTGCTGTTCTGGGCGCATACCAAATTTAATCATGTTTATATCGCATATACTGATTTGCCTAAAAATTAGGCACCTGCTACGTTCCCTCCGCGATGCTCGATTTTATCCAGCCTACGGTCGCCGAGGCCCGTGTTAAGCCACGCTTAAAACCGATACAAATCGGGCCAATAGTTATTGACGATCCGGTCATTCTGGCGCCGATGTCGGGCGTAACCGATATGCCGTTCCGGCGGCTGGTCAAAAAGCACGGCGGCGGGCTGGTGGTGTCGGAGATGATCGCCTCGCAGGCGATGATCCGCGAATGCCGCAAGACGCTGCAGATGATCCAACGCTCGGAAGGCGAATATCCGATGGCGGTGCAGCTCGCGGGCTGCGAGCCGGAGGTGATGGCCGAGGCCGCGCGTCTGAACGAAGATCGCGGCGCGCATATTATCGACATCAATTTTGGCTGTCCGGTGAAAAAGGTCGTCAACGGCCATGCCGGTTCGTCGCTCATGCGTGACGAGGCGCATGCCGCTAAAATCCTGGAAGCGACGGTGAAGGCGGTGAAGCTGCCGGTGACGCTCAAGATGCGAATGGGCTGGAACCATGAGAACCTCAACGCGCCGCAACTCGCGAAAATCGCCGAAGAATGCGGGATCAAAATGGTCACCATCCACGGCCGTACGCGCTGCCAGTTTTACGAAGGTCATGCCGACTGGGCATTCATTCGCAGGGTCAAGGATGCCGTAACCATTCCCGTCATTGCCAATGGCGACATTAACAGTTTCGAGGATGCTGTCCGGGCGCTTGAGTTGTCAGGGGCGGATGGCGTTATGATCGGGCGCGGCGCCTATGGCAGGCCGTGGGTTATCCGCCAGATGGCCGAATACCTGCGTACCGGCACGATCCCGCCCGCGCCCAGCCTGCGCGAGCAACTCGATATCATCATCGAACATCTGGAAAGCATGCTCGAGCATTACGGCAATCATGCAGGATTACGGATTGCCCGCAAGCATATGGGCTGGTACAGCAAGGGCCTGCCGCAATCGTCGGAGTTCCGGGCGGCGATCAATAATGTCGAGGATGCGGCAATGGTGCGTAGTCTTATTAATGGATTTTTTAGACCTCTTCTCGAAATAGAAAAAAAATGAATAAGCCATTCCATCGTTCCTCTTCCCCGGCTCAGGCTGAAAGCGAAGGATTATCAGCGACAGTGGAGCGCCACTTACGCGATTATTTTGCCGCGCATGAGCAGGGCTTGCCGGCATCGGGCCTTTATGAACGCATTCTTCAGGAAATCGAACGGCCGCTGCTGGCCATTACTCTCGCGGAATGCCGTGGCAACCAGCTGCGCGCGGCAGCGCTACTCGGTCTTAACCGTAATACCCTTCGCAAAAAAATCAGGGAACTTGGCCTTGCGACCGGCCGGGTGAAATCGGACGAAGCTGCATGAAGATTGCGGGCTCTTTTCTCCGCCGCCTATCTATATGGGCCGCCCGCAGCGGTTTGCGCCACAAGCTGGCGGTGTTGCTTATTGCACTTTCCGTCGCTTCGGGCATCGCTACCTATGCGGCGCTCACCCAGACGCCGTTTTTCGGCAACGATCCGACAACGGTCACCATTCTTCTTACGCTTGACCTTGTTTTTCTTTTGTTGCTTGGGACGCTGGTGGCGCAGCGCATCCTGGCCATATGGACCAAGCGGCGTCGCAACCAGGTCGGATCGCGTCTGCATGTGCGCATGGTATCGGTTTTTACGCTGCTGGCGGTGACGCCGGCGCTGCTGGTGGCCACCTTTGCCGCCATCTTTTTTTACTTCGGCGTGGAAGCGTGGTTTTCGAACCATGTACGCACTTCGCTTAATGAATCGCTCGCCGTAGCCCAGGCCTATCTCGAGGAACATAAGCAAGTGCTGCGTGCCGATGCGATGGCCATGGCAAATGATCTGAACCGCCAGGCTGTTTTGCTTTCCGAAGATCCCGTACGCTTTGCCCAGATGGTTTCCGGCCAGGCTTATCTGCGCAATCTTACGGAAGTAATCGTATTCGACGGATCGGGAAAAATTCTTGCGCGGTCCGGCCTCACCTTTGCCTTGAGCTTCGAGCCGATTACCGACGATATGCGCGCCCACGCCAACCGTGGTGAAGTGGTTCTTATCGTAAGCGACAATGACGACAGGGTGCGCGCACTGGTGCGGCTCGATAACTTTGTCGATACCTATCTGTTCGTAGGGCGCCCTGTCGAGCCCAGGGTGCTTGCCCATATGGAGGCCACGCAGACGGCGGTGAAAGAATATCGTCAGCTGGAAGGTCGGCGCTTCGGCCTGCAATTTACGATATCGCTTATTTTCGTCGTTGCGGCGATGCTGCTCCTGCTGGCGGCGGTATGGTTCGGCCTCAATTTTGCCAATCGCCTGGTCCGGCCGATCAGCGAACTCATCAATGCGACCGAACGGGTGCGCGGCGGCGATCTTAGCGCGCGGGTGCGCGCGCTGGAAAGCGAAGGCGAGGACGAATTAAATCGTCTGGGCAATGCCTTTAACCGCATGACCGGCCAGCTGGAAGCCCAGCGCGGGGAACTCATGGAGGTTAACCGGCAGCTTGATTTTCGCCGGCGTTTTACCGAAGCCGTATTATCAGGTGTATCGGCTGGTATTATAGGCCTCGACCCGCAATACCGCATTAATCTCATGAATGCCTCGGCTGCCGCATTTTTCGGCATTACCGAACCGGGAAAACTAGACGGTCACCCGATCGCAGATATCTCACCGGAAATTCAGCATATTCTCGATGCTATGCCGCGTAATTCGCGTCAAAGCGACGGTCAGGCCGAAATTCGCCGCGAGGGGCAGCCGGGGCGAACCATTCTCGTGCGCGTATCGTCGGAACTGGCTGGCGCCGAGGTCAAAGGCTATGTAGTCACTTTCGACGACGTATCGGAACTTCTTTCCGCACAACGCAAGGCCGCCTGGGCCGATATAGCGCGGCGCATTGCACATGAAATCAAGAACCCCCTGACGCCTATACAGCTGTCCGCCGAACGCCTTCGGCGGAAATATGCCAAGGAAATTCAGACGGATCCGGAAGTATTCCAGACCTGTACCGATACGATTATCCGCCATGTCGACGATATTGGCCGCATGGTGGATGAGTTCTCGGCTTTTGCCCGCATGCCTGCGCCGGTGATAAAGGAGCATGAACTGAAGGAACTGTGCCGCCAGATTATCCTGCTGCAAAGCTCGGGCAGGGCGGATATTAAGTATATCCAGCATCTGCCGGCGACATCCTGCTATGCCGAGTGCGATGCACGACAGGTGGCGCAGGCTCTTACCAACCTTCTCAAAAACGCCGCCGAGGCGATTGACGCCCGTCCCTTGCCTCTGCAGGGACAGTTGCTGCCGGGCGAAATACGCGTGCACCTGGATATTGTGGACGACGAAGTGACCCTGGCGGTCGAGGATAACGGGAAGGGCCTGCCGGTCGAAGATCGGAATAAACTCACCGAACCCTATGTCACCACCCGCACAAAGGGTACGGGGCTTGGTCTCGCCATTGTCAAAAAAATCATGGAAGATCATCATGGCGAACTGGTTCTGGCCGACCGGCCGCGCGGTGGGGCGGTGGTATCGCTCATTTGGCCAGCTAGGCACCCACAAGAAATTTTGTCGCCCGACCCGAAATCTGATACACCTGATTCACGCACGCTGATTCCCACCGGCGTCCCCCGGCGCGCCTAGCGCCAGTTTGTTGTTCATGTTATCGCTATTCAATACATAGGAGACGGTCATGGGTTCTGCGGCCAAGGATAAAAGCCTCACCAACGATATTCTGGTTGTCGAT
>JBFWTA010000052.1:0-11283 GCA_050248075.1 Bdellovibrionales bacterium
TGATTTTTCCGCGTCGCGTCGTTTTTAAAAATAACTGTTTTTGACTGCTTTTCTTGCAACATAGTAATGAAATAAAAATTTAATAATTTACCATTTTGAATAATTTTATTTCTCAATTTTTATAAACGAAATTTTATTTCTTGTAAAAAATTATCTTGCGAATCAATATCTAAGACAGTGTCAAGCCCGTGTTATCAACAAACATCCACAGAAAATGGCCATAAATCGGCCAATTAATCGTTGACACTTCGGGGGTTAAAGGAACATCTTGCGGCCCGATTTGCCCCGATATGTTTGGTTTTGCCGGGTTCTTCTGAAATCCAGCTATAGGGAAAGTGCTGTTGCCCAATCATAGATTCGGATTCGCCCGCGCGAATTCTTTACAAACAACGCCCGTACTTCAATTGATGCTTGCCGGTGGCCTTGCCCTCGGCATCGGCACTGTTGGGCATTACGTGAATCGCGGCGATGTATCGGCGACAGCGTTGGCTACAACCGATTCGAGGCCAATGACGGCGGAAACAGTAGTGCCGGCCGTGCGCCAGGCGGTCAACGACGTGCTTAACTCCGCCCCAGCCCAGGCGCTGGTCCAGGCTGAAAATGCCGTTGTTGCGGCAGTCGAGCCGGTTTTAAGCCCGAAACCAATCACGGTTCTGCGCGAAATCGTCATCGACGATGGCGAGACTTTCGGCAATGTGCTTACTGCGGCCGGTATTGCGCAGGGGGATGCGTTGGCCGCCGCCAATGCGCTTACAAAGGTCTATAATCCACGCCACATCAAGAATGGCCAGGGCCTTACGCTTTCCTTTACCCGTATCGGCAATAAGGAAACGCTCGACAGCATCGCCCTCCAGCCGGAAGTCACTAAAGAAATCACGATTGTCCGTAATGAGACCGGGGGATTTACGGCCGATCTCGACATGGTGGCCGTCACCCGCCAGCATTACGCGGCGAAGGCCGAAATTACGTCGTCGCTTTACGAAGCCGGCGAACGCGCGCATGTACCGCATGCGCTGATGGCTTCTTTCATGCGTATTTATTCGCACGCGATCGATTTTCAGCGCGACATTCATCCGGGCGACCGTTTTGAAATTCTTTACGACCAGCCTACCACCGATGACGGCACGCCGGCCGGCGAAGGCACGATCATCTACGCCGCGCTCGTGGTCGGCGGCAAGGAAAAGCCGGTTTACCGCGTAACCTTCAACGACGGCACCGTCGATTACTTCGACCCGCGCGGCCAGAGCATACGCCGCGCCCTGCTTCGCACGCCGGTGGCCGCTTCGCACATAACCTCGGGCTTCGGCATGCGCATGCATCCGCTGCTGGGCTACAGCAAAATGCATCAGGGCGTGGATTTCGGCGCGCCGTCGGGCACGCCAATCTTCGCCGCGGGTAACGGCACGGTAGCCGAGGTTGGAACCAAGGGCGGTTATGGCCGCTATATACGTGTTCGTCATAACGGTCAGCTTGAAACCGCCTATGCGCATATGAGCCGCTTCGGCCAGGGCCTCTATCGCGGCGCCAAGGTCAAGCAGGGCGATGTGATCGGTTATGTCGGCTCGTCCGGCCGCGTGACCGGGCCGCATCTGCATTTCGAGGTTCACGTGAACGGCCGCCAGGTCAACCCGCTGAACGTCAATCTTCCGACCGGCCGCATGCTGGAAGGCCAGCTGCTCGCAGAATTCAAGAAGGGCCAGAAAAAGATTCAGGAAGAATTCGAAAGTCTTCTCTTCAACGGCAGGCAATATCTAACCCAGGTTTCCGCTTCAGGCCCGGCTTTTCCGGCCAAGGAAGAAAAGACATCCTGCGGCTTGCGCGGCGGCTGCTGATATTTCCCGATTATTTTCCGATATGAAGACGTCGGTAGCTCAGGGCTTCCGCGATATGCACGCGCTGCACGGCGTCACCGCCGGCCAGATCGGCTAGCGTTCGCGCTACCCGCAGTACCCGGTGGTAGCCGCGCGCGGATAGTTTCATCTGTTCCGCCGCGCGGGTGAGAAGGGCATGGCCGTTCTGGTCGGGCGACGCGACTTTTTCGAGCAATTCGCCATCGGCCGCCGCATTAATGCGCGGCGGCGCTTTTTTGCCGGCTTCGTTATTTTTATTATCATTGGGCAGAGTCCCGTACCGCTCGGCCTGCGCCGCGCGGGCCCGGGCAATGCGCGCCGCAACGGTTTTCGAATCCTCGCGCGCCGGCGGCAGGCTCAGATCCTGCGCAGTAACGGCCGGCACCTCGACATGACAATCGATGCGGTCGAACAGCGGTCCCGAAATGCGCGACTGATAATCCATGGCGCAGCGCGGCGCGCGGCCGCAACTGCGCGAGGCATCGTCCATATGCCCGCAGCGGCAGGGGTTCATGGCGGCAACCAGCTGAACGCGCGCCGGATAGGTGACATGGTGATTGGCGCGCGCCACGACGGCGCGTCCGGATTCCAGCGGCTGGCGAAGCGCTTCCAGCGTGGGCCGCTGGAATTCGGGCAATTCGTCCAGAAAAAGCACGCCGTTATGCGCGAGCGAAATCTCGCCCGGCTTTGCCCGGACGCCGCCGCCGACCAGGGCCGGCAGGGAGGCCGAATGATGCGGATCGCGGAAAGGACGCCGCCGCAGCAGGCGCCCGTCATCGAGCAGCCCCGCCAGCGAATGGATCATCGAAACCTCCAGCGCCTCGTCGGGCGCGAGCGGGGGCAGCAGGCCGGGCAGGCGCGCCGCGAGCATGCTTTTGCCGGAGCCGGGCGGCCCGACCATGAGCAGGTTATGCCCGCCCGCCGCCGCCACCTCGAGCGCGCGCTTCGCCGTTTCCTGTCCCTGGATATCCCGCAGATCGGCATAGGCGCCTTCATCGTCCTGCAGCTTCGGCTCCGGCCGCACCAGAACCTGCGTCCCCTTGAAATGATTGACGAGCGCAAGCAGGGAAGCAGGCGCCAGAACTTCGAGCTCGCCGGCCCAGACCGCCTCGCCGCCATTCTTGCTGGGACATATAAGGCCGCGCCCGTTGGCGGCAGCGGTCACGCCCGCCGGCAGCACGCCGGAAACCGGCGAGATGTTTCCGTCCAGCGCCAGTTCGCCGAGCGCGGTGTAATTGGCCATTTCCTCCGCCGGCAGGATGCCCATGCCGGCAAGCAGGCCGAGTGCGATCGGCAGATCGAAATGCGAGCCTTCCTTGATGACATCGGCCGGCGCCAGATTGACGGTGAGGCGCTTGGCGGGAAGAGCGAGGCCAAGCCCCTGCAGCGCCGCGCGCACCCGGTCGCGGCTTTCGGCAACGGCCTTGTCCGGCAGCCCCACGACGTTAAAGACGGCCTTGCCGAAGGTGATCTGCACCTGCACGTCGATATCGAGGACGTTGGTGCCTTCAAACGCAACCGTATAGATACGGGCGACCATGTCAGAGAATGGAGCAGCCGGAGGGGACACAAGGAATACGCGCGTATTGTTATCCGCCCGAAATGAAACTGCAAGCCGCTATTTGCGCAGCCTGTCCCAGAATTTTTCGGCAATTCTTTCTTTGCCCTTATGGCCCGCCAGCCGGTCGGCCACCACAATGCCGGTGGGCGAGGTCACGTTTATTTCGGTGAGAAATCCGCCGATGATGTCGAGACCGACGAAGAACAGGCCCTGCTTGCGCAACATGGGCGCCAGCGCCGCGCAGATTTTCCGGTCGCGTGCCGTCAGGATGGTACGCAAGGGCTTTCCGCCCACGCGCATATTGCCCCGGCTGTCGCCTCGGGCCGGGATGCGGGTAAAGCTGCCGGCGATTTCGCCGTCCAGCATGATGATGCGCTTGTCACCGGTGATATGGATGGCGGGAATATATTTCTGCACCATCCAGGGCTCCGGATTGATCGAGGCCATGGTCTCCAGCAGCGCATGAAGATTGCCGTCATCGGTGCGCAAACGGAAAATGCCGTAGCCCGCATAACCGAACAGCGGCTTGAAAACCACATCGCCGTGCTTTTTGCGAAAGGCATCAATGGCCTTGCGGTCGCGCGTGATGAGCGTCGGCGGCATGAGCTCCGGAAAATACGTGGCGAGCAGTTTTTCCGGTGCGTTACGAACCGATACGGGATCGTTGACGATCCGCACTTTATTTTTGAGATGTTCGAGCGCATGCGTGGCGGCGATATAGGCCATATCGAAAGGCGGATCCTGGCGCATGAGAATGACGTCGGCCGTCCCCAGATCGCGTATTGAGGCCGCGCCTAGATACGCGGTTTCCTGGCCGGCTTTAAATTTAAGTTCATGCCCGGCGGCCGTGATTTTTGTTTTGCCGGCCTGAATTTCAAGGCGCAGATGCGCGGGCTGGTAATGAAAAACATCATATCCGCGGCGCGCGGCGGCATGGGCGAGACATAGCGTGCTGTCATATGCCTTCGACAGTTTTTCGAGCGCGTCCATCTGGATCGCAACGATGAATTTTCGTCCGGCCATTGCCTTTACCTTTTTGCCTGCCATGCGTTCACAATATGCACCGGCCAGCGCCACGGCGCCACCAGCATCATATCGAAGCGCATATCATGTTTGCAAAAACCGGGATGACGGGAAAGAAATTCATCGGCGGCACTTTCGAGCCGGAGACGCTGTGCAGCGCTGAGGGCTTCCGCTGCCAGATCGAGGCTCGGCCGCGCCTTGACCTCGATCAGGGCCAGGGCCTTGCCCCGCACGGCGATGATGTCGACTTCGCCGCAATACCCGCGGTAGCGCGAAGCCACGATGCCATACCCCTTGATACGCAAGGCCATGCGGCACAAGGCTTCGGCGGCCAGGCCGGTTTTGTAATTCGTCTTTTTCACGAGCCGCTCCCATCCCTGAGCCCGAGCGCCCGCGTATAGACCTCGTTTTTCCGGGCACCGGTGGCCTCGCTAACGGCGGCGACCGCATCGCGCAGGCTGAGCGTTTTCAGGTGCCGGCGCAGCAAGTCATCAATCGCGCCGGCATCGGCTATTTTCTTTTCGCCGGGCGCAACGACGATGACGATTTCGCCTTTCGCGGCATATGTGCCATAATGGCGCGCCAGCTCGCCAAGCGTGGCCGCGCGCGTTTCCTCGAAAAATTTCGTCAGCTCGCGCGCAACCGCCGCAGGCCGTGCGGCGCCGAATGCCGTTTCGAGATCGGCCAGAGTTTCGCCGAGGCGCTGCGGCGCTTCATAAAACACCAGCGTGGTATCCGCCGGCAGATTTTCGAGAGCCTTTCGCCGCGCCGCGGATTTCGGCGGCAGAAAGCCGACGAAGAAAAATCGGTCGGTCGGCAGCCCGCAGCCGGCCAGCGCGGCCAGCGCGGCGTTTGCCCCGGGAATGACCGTGACGTCATAGTCCGCTTCGCGGCAGGCGCGCACGAGCTTGAAACCGGGATCGGCGATAAGCGGCATGCCGGCGTCGCTGATCAGCGCTACGCTTTGTCCCTGTCCGAGCTTTCGTAAAATTTCCGGCCGCGCCTTTTCGGCGTTGTGGTCGTGATAGGGAAGAAGTTTTTTTTCGATCCCGAACTGGGTCAGCATCGTGCCGCTGAGCCGCGTATCCTCGCAGGCGATGCAATCGGCCCGGCCGAGCACCCAAAGCGCGCGCAGGGTGATGTCGCCCAGATTGCCGATCGGCGTTGCGACAACATAGAGGCCACTGGGCAATTTACTTGTCGTGTCATCCCGGCTAGCTTCGGCCATCTTTCTGGCCAGACGCGGAAAATCCGGTGATGCCTTTTCCTTCCTGCCTGCGTTTTTGGGTGCTGACATTTTTTGTGCTCGCTTTCACCGGATGCTCGGCGATGCCCGAGACGCAATCCTGGTTCGGGCGTAAAGATGTACCCCAGAAACCCGTAATTTCACAGGCCCAGCGCCCGGTTCCGGAGGTCCAGCCGCCGGTCTATTCCGGTCAGCCTCCCTTAATCCTCCCGCAACAGCAGCCTCCGCAGCCGGTTCTGCCGCCCGGCGTCAGAATTAAGGTAGCGATCCTTTTGCCGCTTTCCGGCAAAAACGCCGCGCTCGGCCAGGCGATGCTGAATGCAGCGCAGCTGGCGGTGTTTGATGTGGCAGACGAGCATTTCGAGCTTATGCCGCGCGACACGGGCTCCAGCGAAACGGGCGCCGAAAATGCCGCACAGGATGTGCTGGCGCGCGGCGCTCAGCTTGTCATCGGCCCGGTTTTTGCCAACGATGTCAATCGTGTGAAACCCGTCGTCAATATGAACGGCGTGAGCATGCTGCCGCTTTCGACCGATACGTCGCTGGCCGATCCGAATGTCTTCGTGATGGGCTTTGCCCCCGGCGCGCAGGTGGATCGCGTGATGACTTACGCCCATGCGCGCGGCCTGCATGGCTTTGCGGCGCTGGTGCCAAAAAACGCCTATGGCGATCTTGTCGCCCGGGCTTTCCAGGAGGCAGCGGCGCGGAATGGCGAGGAGATTATCGAAATCGCCGCTTACGATCCGGCACGGCGCGACAGCGAGGCGGCGGTCGCCTCGCTTGCGCAAAAGCGCGAGCGGATCGGCGTGCTGTTTCTGCCGGAGGCCGGCCAGGATATTGTTGCGATTTCGAAACAACTTGCCGGCGCCGGATTTGATTCCAAACAGGTGCATCTGATCGGTACAGGGTTATGGGACACGCCCGAAGCCGGCCGCGTGGAATTTCTTTTAGGCGGCTGGTATGCGGCGCCCGACCCGCATGCACGGCAAAATTTCATCCGGTCCTATACTAAAACCTACGGCCAGCCGCCGCCGCGCCTCGCGACGCTCGCCTATGACGCGACGGCGCTGTCGGCGCTTCTGGCCAAGCGCGGCGGGCGCTTCGACCGGATGGCGCTTACCAATCCGAGCGGTTTTGCCGGCATCGACGGTATTTTCCGCCTCACGGGGCAGGGGCTGGTCGAGCGTGGGCTTGCGATTCTCGAAGTGACGCCGGCCGCAGGCAAGGTCATCGACCCGGCACCAGCCACTTTTGCCGGGTCCAATATGTAAGCCTTTGGCATTGGGGAATTTTGCCGCAGCCGGCTAAATGTCTAAAATTTATTATAAATTTCTGGACTTCCTTTTTTTTCAATAATTTAGACTGGAAATTCAGCTTACATTAACCAACATTAATTAGTCTGAAGGCATATTGAGGCGGAGTATTTTCGATGGCTTATGAAGATACATCTTTGGCATTTGACAGCCCTCCGATACCCGAGGGGGGATCGGGCCAGCTTACGGCGGATGACATGAGCGGGCCGATTGCAGGCTTGGACCCAAGCTACAGGCCTTTCGATCAAATTCCGACCGCGGAAGGCAAGGTCGTCCTGCAAGCCGCTCCATCTCCCGGCCAGCAGTCTCAAAACAATTTTCCGGCTTCAGGTCTGTCCGCATCCTCGGTACAGCCTTTTTCCCCTGCCGCGGCCAGCACCGCCCCCATGCCCGCCATGCAGGCCATGCCGTCGACCAATCCGAATCCGTCGCGCATGCGGCCAAACCGTTATGCAGACCTGTCGCGCGTCCCCGCTTTGAGCCGCCTAAGTCCGGCGGCACAAAGGGCATATGGACGGCAAGCCGATAATAATGCCTCGAAGCCAGGAAGAAGTGATCCCTTCTTGGCGGTCCTGCCCGGCATGGCGTCGGCGCCATCGCCCGCGAACAGCGGATGGCGTTCGCGGAATATGGCTGTGCTGCATAACGCGTCACCCATGCCGTCGGCTTCGGCGCCAACGACACAGCCGGACCAGTCCCCGGTTCCACCAGTCGCTGTCGTATCGCTCAGCCAGCTTGCGCATCCGCCACCTGCCCATAGGGCGCACATGCTCGCCGACGAGCCGACAGCACTAGCTGAAAAATCCGGCGGAAGCGCGGTTATGGACCTTTTCGGCGGTATCGGCGAAGGCGTATCCGAACTCGTCCATCGTCCGCCGCCCATGGCCCATCGACCGATGCGTCACCAGTTTCCTACGCCCGGTGGCATGGGTTAACCGGCCAGATAACCAAGCACCGCATTCAGCCTCTGCCGCCCCGCCGGCGTCGCCTGAAGGCTTTCGGCGGTGTTCGCGAGATAGCCTTCTTCCACAAGCCGCGCCACCCGGGCCGGGTTCAGCAACCCGGCTTCCGCCACCAGCGCGGTATCGAATTTCCGCCGCCAGTCCCGATGACGAACGCCGCCCGCGAGCCGAAGCCCCATCAGCAGCGCCTCGCGCTGCGCCGTGGAGATGTCGATTTCGTCATGCGCGCGCAGCCCGTGTCCCCGTTCATCGACCTGCACCAGCCACATATTCGGGGCGCGGTGATTTTCGGTCGCATAGCGTTTGCCGCCGGACGTGTAGCGCCCATGCGCGCCGGGGCCGATGCCGATGTAATCGTCGTAGCGCCAGTAGGCGAGGTTATGACGGCTTTCGGCGCCGGGTTTTGCATGATTGGAAATTTCATAAGCCGGCAGTCCGGCGCCCGCCATGATATCCTGGGTCAGTTCATACATCGCCGCCGCGTCCTCGTCCGGCGCCACGAGTTTTTCGCCGCGGCCGTTAAGGGTGTAAAACTGCGTGCCCGGCTCGATGGTAAGCTGGTAAAGCGACAGGTGCTCGCCGGCCAGCGCCAGCGCCTCGCGCAATTCCTGCTCCCATTCCGTAAGGGCCTGGTCCTTGCGGGCGTAAATGAGATCGAAGGAATGGCGCGGAAAATGCCGCGCCGCCAGCTCGATCGCCTTGCGCGCTTCCCTGCCGTCATGGGCGCGTCCTAGAAACTTAAGCGCGCCGTCGTTCAGCGACTGTATGCCGAGAGAAAGCCGGTTGACGCCCGCCCGGCGAAATGCGGCGAATTTTTCCGCCTCGGCCGAATTCGGATTGGCCTCCAGCGTAATTTCCGCACCTTCCGCCATCGGCCAGTGCCGCGCGATTTCGCGCAGCACCGCTTCAACCGTTTCAGTCTCCATCAGCGACGGCGTGCCGCCGCCGAAAAAAACCGAGGCGATGCGCCGGCGCGGCAGAAGGTCGGCATAATGCGCGAGTTCTATTTTATACGCCGCGCGCCACGCGTCATGGTCGATAACGGACGCCAGGTGGGAATTGAAATCGCAATAGGGGCATTTCGACCGGCAGAAAGGCCAGTGCACATAGATCGCCAGATCCGCCATTACGCGGCCCTGGAAAAATATTTCCGGATTAACTGGCGCACCGCTTTGCCGCGATGGCTGAGCGCGTCTTTTTCCTCGGGCGGCATTTCGGCGAAGGTGTGTTGATGGCCATGCGGCACAAAGACGGGGTCATAGCCGTGGCCGCCTTCGCCGCGCGGCGGCCAGACGATCGCGCCCTCCACCCGCGCTTCCAGCGTTTCGACATGGCCGTCGGGCCAGGCCAGCGCGAGAGCGCAGGCGAACCAGGCGGAACGGTCGGCGGCATCGCCCAGTTCCTCGTTGACGCGCTTCATCGCCAGGTCGAAATCGCGCGCGGGGCCGCCCCAGCGCGCCGAATAAATGCCGGGCCGGCCGTCAATCGCGGTGACGCATAAGCCGCTATCATCCGCCAGAGCCGGCGCATGGGCGGCCCTGGCGGCGGCTTTGGCCTTCAGCACGGCGTTGTCGATAAAGCTGGTTCCGGTTTCTTCGGGCTCCGGCAATCCGAGATCCCCGGCGCTGACGATGTTTTTCACATGAAAGCCGAGCAGCACGGCGAATTCGCGCAGCTTGCCCTTGTTATGCGTGGCGATGACAAGGCGGTCACCTTCAAACCGGCGCATCATGCTTTTTCCAGAGCCTGCTTTTGCAGGACGCCGAGCTTCGCAATGCCCGAACGCGCCAGCGCCAGCAATTGCTGGAACTGCGCTTCGGAAAACGGCGCCTGTTCGGCGGTGCCCTGGATTTCGACGATACCGCCCGTGCCCGTCAGCACGAAATTGGCGTCGGCCTGGGCGTTGGAATCCTCGGCATAATCAAGGTCGAGCACCGCCGCGCCGTTATAAATGCCGCAGGAAATGGCGGCTATGGAATCCGTAAGCGGATCGGCCGCGAGCCTGCCGGTCTTCTGCAGATATTTGCAGGCGAGGCCAAGCGCCACATAGCCGCCCGTGATCGCCGCCGTGCGCGTGCCGCCATCGGCCTGCAGCACGTCGCAATCCACCTTGATCTGGATTTCGCCGAGTAGTTTACGGTCCACCACGGCGCGCAGGGAACGCCCCACCAGGCGCTGGATTTCCTGCGTGCGGCCGCTTTGTCTGCCCTTGGCCGCTTCGCGGTCCATGCGTTCCGCCGTGGCGCGCGGCAGCATGCCGTATTCCGCCGTCACCCAGCCGAGGCCGGTGTTGCGCAGAAAGGACGGAACCTTTTCGTCCACGCTGGCCGTGCACAGCACATGGGTATCGCCGAATTTTACCAGACAGGAACCTTCGGCGTATTTGGCGAAACCGGGCTCCAAGGCCACATTACGGAGAGCATCGGGAGTACGGCCGGAAGGGCGCATGTTTTATGTCCTTAAAACAGAGAAATCACGAGTCCGGTGTACCACCGGGGCGCAGGAGGCGAAAGCTGCGATACGCGCCTTCTTTCGCCCGGGCGGAGCCGGCTTGATTCGAAACCGATTCGCCCTGTCCGCCGGCTTGGTTAAAAGAATTTTCAGGACGTTTCGGCTGACCAGAAATTATTGAGATAGTTTTAACAAAATACGTAATTTTATGTCTGCACGTGTCGCGCAACTATTAAGATAGTTGTTTTTCAATTTGATAGACATTTATATAAAATTAATACTTTCAGCGTTTAATGGGGGAGTGATGCAGACAGGTTACATTTTTAAGCACTGATTATGGAGGGCGTACATGGTTTGCAGGCAAATGAGTAACCTAGAGCTCAGAGATCAAGGCCATTTTGGCGCTTGCCAGGTTCAGGCCATTTTACAAACCACGCCGGGAACCGATGCCCGTAATCAACTTGGATTCGATGCCGTCGCGCCGACTGCAAAAACAGATTTTGCAGGAATGCCATTACACAGCAATTTCGGGTGAGGCCAGGTAGCAGATAACGAGGGATAGTATTCCAAGAATAAGATATTCCGAATAAGGCGCGCCAATTACGGCGCGCCTTTTTCTTTGCGGGTTATCCGGCCAGCATCGGCCCAAGCGCCCGGCCGCCCAGAATATGCACATGGTAATGCGGCACTTCCTGATGCGCGTTGGCGCCGCAGTTTGAAATAAGCCGGTAACCGCCTTGCACGCTGGCCGCCATTTTGCCGACCGCACGTTCGAAGCCGGCGACTTCCGCGTCGCCGGCGCGCGCCGTGAAATCCCGGTGGTCGGTATAGGCGCCTTTCGGGATGACCAGGATATGCGACGGCGCCTTGGGGCTGA
>JBFWTA010000053.1:0-11261 GCA_050248075.1 Bdellovibrionales bacterium
CAATATCATGACGCTCGAGGAACCGGTCGAATACCAGATCAACCTCATTCGCCAGACCGCCATTCAGGAAGCCCAGGGCCTCACTTTCGCCGAAGGCGTGCGCGGTATCCTGCGTCAGGACCCCGACATGGTTTTCATCGGTGAAATACGCGACGGCGATACGGCGCAAATGGCCCTGCGCGCCGCCATGACCGGCCACAAGGTCTTTTCCACCCTGCATTGCAACGACGCGCTCGGCGCCTTGCCGCGTCTTGTGGACCTCGGCCTTAACCCGCGCATGATGACGGGTAATGTAAACGGCATCTTGGCCCAGCGCCTCGTCCGCAAATTATGCCCGCACTGCAAACGCCCGCGCAATGCCACCGCCGATGAAATGGGCCTCGTTCAACGCATCGGGGAAACGCGCAACGCTTCGCAGCTTTCCGAAGCCCAAAGCCCCTGTCTTGCTTCCGTTCCGAAGCTGTTCGAATCCGCCGGCTGCCCGCAATGCCTGAACGGCTATAAAGGCCGCATCGCGGTCTCCGAAATTCTGTGCATTACCCCGGCGCTTGACGAGTTGATCGCCGCCGATGCTCCCCGTTCCACCCTCAGGCGCCAGGCACAGGCCGATGGGTTGCGCGGGATGGCGCAGGATGGTCTGGCCAAGGTCATCGCCGGTGAAATCGACCTGCCCAGCCTCCGCCGTGCCGTCGATCTGGCGAGGTTTGCCTGATGCCCGCCTATCATTACCGCGCCGTCGATTATTCCGGCCGCATCGCGCGCGGCAGTTCCGCCGCCGCCAATGAAACCGAACTTGCCCAGAATTTGAGCCGTACCGGGCTTGAGCTTATCGAGGCGCGGCTCAAACGCGCTTCCGGCGTCGCGCCGCGCCATCGTTTCGCGCGCCACCTGCCGGCCTCGATCCTTGTGCAGTTTACGTCGCATATGGCCGACCTGCTGCGCGCGGGCATCCCCTTTACGGAAGCGCTTAACGACACGACCCAGCTTGCCGAAGTGGCCACGCTGCGTGATGCCCTGCTTGACATCTATCGCGCGATCAATCATGGAGCCGGCATCGCCCAGGCCTTCCGCCGGCACGGGCGGCTTTTTCCCGATACCTTCACCGCCATTCTCGCCGCCGGCGAAAAAAGCGGCGACTTGGCCGCCACTTTCGATCATCTGCTGCGCTACACCGAAGCCCGCGCACGGACGATCGAACAGCTTCGCCGCGCCCTGCGCTACCCGCTCTTTCTTCTTGCCGTGGCCGTGGGCATCATCGGCTTCATGACCACGATGGTCATACCCGAAATTATTCAGTTTTTGGGCTCCCTCGACAGCCGCCCGCCGTTTACCACCCGCGTCCTGATCGCTTCCTCGGCTTTCGTCTCGCGCTACGGCTGGGCCATATTATTAACATTTGTCATGTGCGGCCTCGCCCTTTACGTCCTGCATCGCATTTCCGGGACGGTCGCGCGTATCGTCGATACGCTTGTCTTGCGCCTGCCTTTCATCGGCCCCGTTCTTCGCAAAATAGCTTTGGCACGCTTTACCCATGGCCTCGCCGTCCTGCATCAAAGCGGCGTCGGCCTTATCGACAGCCTTCGGGGCGCCGGGCTCACTCTCGGCAACAGGGCGCTCGCTTACCGGCTCGACCGGGCCATCGTTCATGTCGAATCCGGCCAGCCGCTTTCCGCCGCCATATCCGATCTGTTGCCGGCATTCGCGGTGCATGTGATCCGGGTTGGCGAGCGCAGCGGAAAGCTGAATAAATCGCTCGAGGATGTCGCGGTTGCCTTCGACCGTCAGGTCACCGCCGCCACAAGCCGCCTGATCGGCGCGCTGGAACCGGCGCTTACGCTGCTGGTCGGCTGTCTCATGGCATGGATCGTGCTGGCCGTCATCGGCCCGATTTATGGCAGCCTCGGCCAGCTCGGCACGATGATGTGAGCTGCCGATGGCGCAAAAACCCCACATCGTTCTGGTCATCGGCGACGAAGGCGCGGTCTTCGCGCCTTTTAATGTGCCCGGCATGCATGCGCCGGTTTATGTGCCGGCAGGCGACAGGAAAAATATCGCCCTGATGGTGGCTTTGGCGGCGCGATATCCGCGCATACCTGTTTCCCTTCTGGCCGATACGCTGGGGCAGGATCTGCGGCATGAAACCTTGCCGCGCCTCGGTTTATTCGACCGCCGCAAGCTTATCCGCCGCAGGCTGCAGCAGGCTTTTCCGAATGCATCCCTTGCCGCCGCCCTGCCCGGGCGCGACCGCAGCCGGGTTCTGTTTGCCGGATTGCAGCCGGGCGGGCCGGTTCATGACTGGATCGCGCGCCTGTCGACGGCGCGGCAATCAAATCCGCCGCGCACCAGTTTCCTTTCCGTTGAATGCGCGGGAATTCTCGCACGGCTTCTGCCCGCGGCTTCGTCGGGCTGGGCGTTGCTGATGAGCCGCCAGCGCACCGGCGGTTTCCGGCAGATCGTGACATATAACGGCGAACTGGTTTTCAGCCGTCTTGCGTCTTCGCTGCCGGCACATGCACGGCCGGTTGAAGTTGCGATGGCCATTTCGCGCGACATTCAGGCCACGCAAAGTTATCTCACCCGACTCGGTTTCGGCGAGCGCAGCCCCATGCGTGCTGTTTTGCTGGTGCCGCAGGCATTGCAGGAAGCCCTGCATCGCGCGGCGCTTCCCTTGCATAACCCGCTCTTTACGAGCCCGCATGATGCGGCGCGTAAGCTTGGCATGGCCTCGACGCCCGCCACGGACGATCCTTATGGCGACTGGGTTTTCGCCAGCTGGTTCGCGCGCAATAGGCAGCCGGAATTGCGCCTGCTGCCGGCCGATCTCCGGCAAGTGCTGCGCGCAGCCATTACGCAGCAATGGGGCATGCGGGCGGCATGCCTTGCATTCCTTGTCGCGCTGGCCCTCACAGGCTGGAACGCCGGGGATCTCGTTACATCCGTCCTTGACCGCCAGACCGAAATCGCCCGGCTCGAGCAGCTTGAGAAACTGCTGGCCCGCGAACAGGCGGCGGCGGAACCGGTCACCGAACCGCTCGGCCGCCTGCGCCAGGCCATCGAGCGCCGGCGTATTTTTAATGCAGCCGTTTCGTCCCCGCGCGGGCTGCTGATCGCCCTGAACGAAGGCCTCGGCGCCAATGCCCGGCTGACGAAACTGGAATGGCAGAACGAAACGGGCGAGCCGGCCGATGAAATCCTGCATATTGCCGCGCGCCTTGCGGAAAATGCCGGCCCGGCGGGACGCGAAATGACGGTCGTGCAATTCCAGAAGCTCGCGCAAAGCCTGGCGCTGGCGATGCCGGATTACGAAGTGACGGTCACCCGCTTTCCTTTTCCCGCCCTGCCCGGCGAGGCGCTGACGAATATCGCGGCGGGCGACAAAACGGCCGATGCATCGACGGAATTTCTGATCCGCAGGAGCCGCCCATGATATCGCTGCGCCGCCATCGCGGCTGGATGGCTCTTACCGGTTTTTCTCTCGTTCTTTTGTGCGGCAGCGGGCCCGCGCTTCATTTTGCCCGGGGCGAAATCGAACATAGCCGCACCGAAATCGGGCAGGCGCGGCGTGCGGCTGAACAAATCCTGCGCCAGCTGCGCGATAACGTGGCGACGGCCCGCAAGCTGGCGGGCCAGATCGACAGCCGGCAGGCGGACCAGATCCTGGCACGTGTCGACCGCCTCAAATCCGCGGCGTTTTTCGAAAAGGAAGCCGCCGCTTTCGGCCTTAAGGAGTTCACCTATACGCTGTCGCCGGAAAGCACCGTCATGCACAATTCAGGCGGCGAAGCCCAGGAACTTGCCCTGAGCCGGCTCGAGCTGGCCGGCGATGCGGCGGACGACATTCATGTCTATCGCTATATCGACCATATCCGCGCCCGGCTGCCCGGCCGCCTCCGTATTACCGGGCTGACCCTGGGCCGCCTTCCTGTTGCGCTTTCGCCGGCGAGCAACGTGCATTTCCAGGCCACGCTGGAATGGCTGTCGAATGGCAGCCTGCAGACTTTTGCCGGTGTGCCATGAAGCGCGGGGCTGCTGTGGCGCTGCTTGCCTTGTCTTTTCCGGCCGCCGCTGCCGATGGCCCTTACATGGCCTCGGTTTTTTTCTCGGCGGAGGAAATAGAAACGATCAACCTGCCTACCGCAACCGCGCCGCCCGCCCTGGCTGCCAGGGATATTCACCTCGATGCCGTTTTCTATTACGGTCCGAAAAACTGGGCCGTCTGGATCGACGATGTCCGGTGGACGCCGGAAACCACGCGCGGCGACCTGAAAATAATCGCCGTCGAGCCCAACGCCATACGTCTTGGCTGGGACCCGGCCGATCCGGCCCGGATTGTCACTCTTCGCCCGCATCAAACCTTCCAGTCCTCGACCGGGCGGATCGTGGAAGGGCGCATGATCAAGATAAAGGCCGATTAGCACGGCTACAGGGTCATTCGTTTTACAAATGACGACGTCATGGAAAATGCCGATAGCGTCATCGACGCTATTTATGCCGAGATAAAATCACCGTCTTCATCACCCCCACCTCACCTCCCCCCGTCCGCCTACGCTCTGCGAGCTTCGGCGGGACAGGCAAGGGGGAGGAACCCATAAGGCGATGCCGGTCGTTACTGAAATTTTTTTCAGATGGAACGGTGCAGTTCCCCTCCCCTCGAGGGAGGGGTTAGGGGTGGGGGCCGGACGTTAGCCGGGGAGTTGGACGTAACGTTTGATTTCAACGCTAACGTCTCGCCCCCTCTCCTGTCCTCCCCCTCAAGGGGGGAGGAACCCATAAGGCAATGCCGGTCTTGAACGGATCAAAAATTCTGTATGGCCATTTGTTCTTCCCCCTTCCGCCTGCGCTCTTTGAGCTTCGGCGGACCGGGAAACCAGACCCTGCGAAGCTCCCTGGCGTAGCAGGGCAAGGAGGGAAGAACAAAAACCTGCCGCCCGCCGGATGCTTGCATATACATATATAAGTGCATCCGGCGGGGAACAGGCCGCCGTGACCAGACGTCACCAAAAAACCACGTGTTGCTTTGCATAGGGCCCGGCAGCAAGTCCGCGACCTTCATGCCCCTAATCCTTGCGCCGGCGAACAGTTACTGCCGGGCTCAAGAGCCATGAGAGGGATAATATATGTCTGCATCACACGTGTCAACGTATATTTCACACTAATTATGAGATTTTTCCAATATTATGGGCAGGTTGTTACCGGTTTGGGGCAAGTTTTGGGCGTATCCTATGCATTAGCCGCTTACGGCGGGCCAATATCATGGATACACAGGCCGGACATGGCTGGCTTGATGGCTGATCCGATCGAACCCGGACAGACGCCGGCGCTTATTCTATTCGTCCGTGCTTGCCATGGTCTGTGCGGAGGTCATCAGTTCTTCCAGATATGTCACGCGCTCCTGTATGGCGCCGGGCGGCACCGGCAAATTCGGGACATCGTCATTTTCGTCGAAGCGAATAAGAACGTCCTTGTAGAGCGGCACCGCCTCGTTGCTGCGGCCGAGCTGGTCGTAGGTGATGGCGAGGTTCAGGCGGTAGACGAGATTTTCCGGCTCCAGCTTCGCCGCGCGCCGCGCATAGGGCAGCGCCTTGAGCGGCGTATTGCGGCGAACCAGCATCTGCCCGAGCATGCTGTGCGCCCGCGCGTATTTCGGTTCTTTTTTTACCATGCGCTGCAATTCCTTTACCGCATCCGGCGTGCCCCAGGCACCCAGCATGGCAACCAGATTCGTGCGGACGGCTTCGTTCTTCGGTTCGAGCGCCAGCAGCCGGCGGGCGCTGTCAACGGCCAGCTTGTATTTGCCGGCCCGCTGCGCCGCCATCGATTTCCCTGCCAGTGCCGCGCGGTTATTGCGGTCGTTCTTGAGTATCCTGTTATACAGCGCCAGCGCCGCCTGCGGATTACCGGCTTTCATTCCAGCTTCCGCGTCCCGTAGCGCATCCGCCAAGGCAGCTTCCGGGTTGCGCACATCGATGCGCGCCGCATGCTTTTCGGGATCGGCCACCTTTTCTTCTCCGGCCGCATATGATTTCTGGACAGCCACAACCGGCGATTTTTCAGGCGCCGGCATAATGGATGTCGAAGCCATGTCGCTGGGAACCGGCAACAAAATACCGGCCTTCGGCACGCTGGTGTCGAAGCTGAAATCCGCAATGCGCGTCGGGCTGTCGGAAGCCGGCGGCAGCACAGGCCTCGGCACCACGACATCGGCCGGCGGCGGAATAATGGTTTCGGCATAAGACGGTATGGATTCCGGGTCCGGCAGCATCAATTCGGCATCAAGCTTCGGCATCCGCAGCACGCCCAACTGATTGCCGTACCATATCCCCGTCCACAACACCGCCAGCACCGCATAGATCGCCAGCGGCACCCAGCGGCGATCGGGTTTGGGAGGCTCGGGGCGATAGGTGACAAGAGGTATAACGCGGGCCGGCGATACGGGCGCATCGGGCGGCACCGCCCGCGCAGGCGCAGGGCTGGACAGGTCGAAATGAGCCTTTAAAAGTGCGCTCATGAAAATTCCGGTGGGGCGGGCGGTCGTAAAGGGCAGGAAAAACGGAAGGCCTAATTATTAACACAATTTGAAAAGTGATTCTACCGTGATCAATTCAATATATTCAAAAGCTTGCGATTTCCGGTGTTATTCGGCCAGCATTTGTTTCACGCGCGAAATAACATCCCGCCATTCCCCTGCCTTGCCTTGGCGAAACAGCCGCATGTTCGGATACCACGGGCTGTCATCGCGCCCGACAAGCCAGCGCCAGTCCGGCGCGAAAGGCAGCAAAACCCATACCGGCAATCCCAGCCCGCCCGCCAGATGGGCGGTCGCCGTATCGCAGGTGATGACACGATCGCACTGGCGCATAAACCGCGCCGCATCCGCAAAATTCCTTAATCGCGGCGCCAGGTCGATGACGGGCAATCGCGGCAGCAATTCGGCATCGCCCGGCTTGAGATCGCGGTTCAGGCTGTAGAACTGCGTATCGGGCGCATCGAACAAAGCGGAAAATAATTCCAGCGGTATCGAGCGGTTCCGGTCGTTCTTATGCAGCGGGCTTCCGCCCCACACGACGGCGATTTTTCGTCCGGCCGCCGGTTCAAGCCGCGCCGCCGCATCCACCTCGGGTAACGGAAGATAAGGCGTCCCTGACGGTATCGTTTCCATCACCGTGCCGAAGCGGTGGGGCAGATCGAAAGTGGAGGCGTGGAAATCGATCGCGCCGGGCGGCTGGCCGTGAACGATGACCCGGTCCGCGCCCGGCCATCCGGCAAACAAGGCCTCCAGCACCGGATGAACGGAAAACACCACGCCGGCGCCCAGCTGTTTCAGCATCGGCAGGTAACGGCAGAACATGAGCGTGTCGCCATAGCCCTGCTCGTCGCAGATCAGGATCGTTTTGCCGGCAAGGTTTTCGCCGCGCCAGACCGGCTGCGGGAAACGGGGGCGCTTGAGTTCGCCGATATCCTTGAAACGCGCGCGGTAGCGCGCGAAGCCCTGTTTATATTTTCCGCGCAAAAGTTCGATAAGCGCAAGGTGCCAGTGGCGGTTGCCGTATTCTTCTTCCGCGACTTCGCGGACATCTTCGTCCGGTATTGCCTGCCCGGCGACTTCCACGGTCTTGCGGAAAATCGCCTCGGCTTCGTCCAGGCGATTGAGTGACTGATAGGTCTGGCCGAGATTGTCCCAGATATCCGCGCGATCCGGCTTTAACGCGAGCGCGTTCTTGTAGGCTTCGAGCGCTTCCTCATGCCGGCCCAGCCGATTGAGGGCAACGCCATAGCCAAACCATGCCTTGTGGTTATCGGGCATGAGGCGGACCACCTGTTCGCCCGCCGCAAGCGCGGCGGGGTAATCGTTTACCGTCTCGGCCACGTTGCATAAGGTAAGCCACGCCTCGCCGAATTGCGGCGCGACAACGACCGACGCCCTGGCCTTTTCCATCGCCTCGTCGAACCGGTTCTCGTGCACGAGCGCAAGCGCGAGATTATTGAAGGCTTCCGCATAGGCCGGGCGGCAGCGAATGGCTTCGCGATAGGCTTCGACCGCGCCGCTCCAGTCGCCGGTCTTGCGCAGCGCGTTGCCGAGATTGAAATGCGCCTGCGCCATGCCGGGCTGTTGCGCGGCCGCCTGCCGGAACGCCGTCACGGCTTCGGCGTGACGCGAAGCCGTCATGAGGGCGTTGCCGAGATGCAGCTTGAACAGGCCTGCACCGGGGTCGAGGCGAATGGCTTTTTCGATCAGCTCGATGGCCCTGCCCGCGTCGCCCCGGCTATCGAGGATAACGCCCAGCAAAGCCAGCGCATCCGGCTGGTCCGGCGATTTTGCCAGCACATCGCGGTAAAGCTTTTCCGCTTCGGCAAGGTTGCCGGACTGATGGGCGTCGACAGCTTTTTGAAGCAGTGCGGTCATGCTGATTTTCTATCGTGGCGCCCGTGCTTCCGGCAAATCCCTAGCCTGCGAACGACAATTGCCTCGGATCGTTCGGCTCCTCGATCCAGGCAATGCGCAGAACATTGGTATTGCCGGGCATGCCGAAAGGAACCCCGGCGGTGATGACCACACGCTGGCCGACATGGGCGATGCCGTCGCGGCGGGCGATCTGGACGGCTTTCTGGACCATCTCGCTGAAAGTGGCGACGTCGGACGTATGAACGGAATGCACGCCGAACGAAAGCACAAGCCGGCGGGCGGTTTCGATTTTCGACGTCAGGCATAAAATCGGCACATCCGGCCTTTCGCGCGCGGCGCGCAAGGTGGTGGAGCCCGATGTGGTGTAGGTGACGATGGCGGCCGCCTCGATTGTCTGCGCCACCTGGCGCGCGGCGGCGGTAATGGCGTCGGCGGCGGTATGCTGCAAATCCGGGTGCTGGGCGGCGATGCCGGCATGGTAGGCGGGGTCGTCCTGGGTATGCCGCGCGATGCGGTCCATCATGGCCACGGCTTCGGCGGGATACTGGCCGCTGGCGCTTTCCGCCGACAGCATGATGGCATCCGCGCCGTCATAAACCGCCGTCGCCACGTCGGACGCTTCCGCGCGCGTGGGCGTGGCGTTGGTGATCATGGATTCCAGCATCTGCGTCGCCACGATCACCGGCTTGCCGCAACGCCGCGCCTCGCGCAAAATCAGTTTCTGCGTGCGCGGCACGTTTTCCGGCGGCATTTCCACGCCGAGATCCCCGCGCGCCACCATGACGCCGTCCGCGAGTTCCAGAATGGGCAAGAGATTGCGAACCGCCGAAGGCTTTTCCAGTTTCGCCAGCACGGCGGCCCGCTTGCCGATAAGCTTGCGCGCTTCGGCGACGTCTTCCGGACGCTGGACGAAAGACAGCGCGATCCAGTCCACGCCCATCTCCAGCGCGACGTCGAGATCCCGTTTATCTTTCTCCGTCAGCGGCGAGAGCGGCAGAACCACGTCCGGCACATTCACACCCTTGCGGTCGGAAAGCATGTGGCCGGTCATGACCTGGGTCTCGACGAAATCGGGGCCGCTTTTCACGACCTTCAGCTTTACCTTGCCGTCGTCGAGCAGCAATTCGCTGTCCGGCCCGATGGCGGCAAAAATTTCGGTGTGGGGAAGCGATACGCGGCTGTTGTCGCCGGGCGCGGGATCAAGATCGAGACGGAAGCCTTGGCCTGCCTGCAATTCAACGGGCCCCTTGGCGAAGGTGCCGATGCGAAGCTTGGGGCCCTGCAGGTCGCCGAGAATGGCAATCGGCCGGCCGACATCCTGCTCGATTTCGCGGATCAGGCGGCAGCGCTGGCGGTGGTCGTCATGCGTGCCGTGGCTGAAATTAAGGCGAAAAACATCGGCACCGGAGTCGAAAAGTTTCCGGATGGCGGGTTTGGTCGAGGAAGCGGGACCGAGCGTGGCGACGATTTTTGTCTGCCGCTCGCGATGGGATCTGGCGGATTGCATAATGAAGCTTAACCGATTCTCGCGCGCGGCACCAACCGCCGCCGGTTAACGCCGGCGCGCGTCATTTCGCGCAAAAAAACCCGCCGCAGGAAGGCTTGACCTCCACCTTGCCGCCGCAGGTTTCGTAACAGGTTTTATTGCCCGTTTCGCAGCCGTTGTAACAACTGTCGTGCGTTTCGTTGCATGGCGTCATGCGTTCGAAATCCTGCAAGGTCAGGTCGGGATGGCCGCCGGATGCATATTCCTCGCGCGTATATTTATCGTAATCTTTCAGCGCCTGCACCTGAACCTTGTGCACGCATTTCCTGTAGTTTATGTCGCAACTTTCCTTGCAGTAATCCACCGACATGCGGCACTGGTTCACGCACATGCGCCCGCCCGTGGTCGTCGGCGGGGTAAAGGAATAAGTCTTGCCGGGGCCGCCGCCGCAGGCCGCAAGAATGAATGCAATAAGGATCAGGACAGGCAGGCGCATGTTAAAAGCTTGGTTAACGGGATGGCCGGCCGGCTCGAATGGTGCCCCCGGACGGATTTGAACCGCCGACCTGATGATTACAAATCAACTGCTCTACCAGCTGAGCTACAGGGGCCACGGATGTGTATTTAACGCAGGCCGGGCGTATTGTCATCAGCAGCCGCGCCCTAATCCCCTGTCCGGCAGCCAATTCTATGGATTTTGCCTTTATTTTCGGCTAGACTATCGGAATATTTAACGTGGAGAGGTGATGGCAGGCGCATCACATCGAAGCAGTAATTTTAGTGTTTCATTGATTGCCCGGCATTTACCCTGCCCGGCGGCAAGACAAAAACTTCATCCCGGCATCAGGCTTCCCCCGCCTCCACGCATCTTACTGTCGCTGCGGCGAATATGCGAATTCCCCCCGGCCAGGCATCCATCGTGCGCCTCCGGGAATACATGCCGATCGCAGCCAAAGGAATGACGGGCCGTAAAAAAGGAAAAACCGCATTACCGCAGACGGGCACTGTAGAGTCCGTCTGGAGCGTGCAAAATACAAGCAGGCCGCGCGAAAGACGCCGGGCTTTCAACCGGGATAACAGGAGATCCGATCTCCAGCCCGACCCGGCCTTTTATCGCGGCCTTACCGAATCCATGAAGGAAGCCTTCAAACGCCGCGGAAAGAGGATACCCGAACCCGAGCTGGCGATAAGGGGCGGCGGCGCGCGGGCGCGCGTTATGGGCGCGCCGCGACGCCCGGCCTCTGGCCCCGGCATTTCGCCGGGCGGCAAGCCGCGCCATCCGGACGAAGAATTCAATTACGGTTAACGCCCTGCCGTTTTCAGTTATGACGGTTTCGATGGTTTCCGGACGGTTTTTGATGTATGGTTCAG
>JBFWTA010000054.1:0-11219 GCA_050248075.1 Bdellovibrionales bacterium
GGCATCCATCCGAACTGCAATGGTAATGTCCGGCAGCTGCCCGCTATCAAGATGAATTTTCCAGCGATTGTTTCCGGCCATCGTTTTCTGGCAGCGACAGATAACGATGGATACTTTCAATTCGCCATTGACGAAAAGGAAGTCTGAACCGACCTCTCGCCATATATTCCCACCCAATTCCTTGACGCGATTTATCGTATCTTCAACGATTTCAGGATAAAGCTGGCGCAGATGCTTATTGATTTCCAAATAACGGTAATCACGCTCAGGGGTAAATCCAATCAATTTATAAGCGCGAATCAGGCTGCCGAAACGATGGGCATATGCACTGCTGGAAGGCATGTCTTCTGTTTCATCGATTACAAGGCCGGATAGCCATCCTTGTTTTTCGTGAAGGGTTTTCAATCGCGCCAGCATTTCTTCGTCAGTGAATTTCCGGTTACGCTCACGGATGATACCTTGCGCTTCATAAAAATACCGAGGCTCGACAATGGCCTCAAAGGCGCCATCAGATCGTATCCACATATCTTCGGGATTTATCACATAGCGTTGTTTGAGTTTAAATGATGTGCGGTTGAAGACGTTGTTTCCGATGTATTTTTCATTCGTCAAAACTTCGTGGACCGTGCCGCGTGTCCAGGGACGGCATAAATCGGTTAAAATGCCGCGACGGTTCAGTTCGGCAGCAATCTCGGTTTCATTCATGCTATCTTCGACAAAAGCGCGGTACATCCAGCGGACGTTTTCGATTTCTTCGTCCGGTCCAGGAATGAGAATGACCCTGTCTGTTTGCAGGGATTTATGTTCGCCGCGTTTTAGTTCGCTTTTGCGCTCACCGTGTTCATCTATCAGCTGCCGCCGGAGGCCGTAGCCAGCAGGGCCGCCCTGGCGGTAGCCCTTCTCAATAAGGCGACATTGTCCGGCGAAAACCTTCACGGACAGTTCACGACTGTACTCTCCAGCCATGCTGCGCTTGATATTTTTCATCAAATTGGATTGCAGGCTACCATCATTGGTGAATTGTTCGGCCACATACTGAACATCATAGCCAGCACGACGGCAGATAAATTCATAATAGGCGCTTTCATCAACGTCCTGATAACGGCCCCAGCGCGTCACGTCCAGAATAAGGATGACGCTGAATTCAGTCGTGCCAGCCTGTACGTCGGAGATCAGATTTTGCAAGGCCGAGCGACCGCTGAAGCTTAAGCCGCTTCTACCGCCGTCTGTATAGGTTTTAACAAGGTCGATCTGATGGCGGGTCGAGTAGTCTCGCATAGCGGCTTCTTGATTTTCCGTAGAATATTTTTGATGATCCGTGGACATACGGACATAAATGGCGGCTCTCCGCTTTTCTTTTCTATAATTAACCTCACCCTCTGTATGCACTTTTTGAACCTCTAATTATTTCTGCCGACAGCACAAAGCGATCTTCCCATGCACCAAATGCCAGGAAATCGCCTGCAAAATTGCTCCTTTCTAATGTAAACAAAGGAGTACGTGCATGTCTTACAGAAATATGGACAGAGTTTTTCCAATCCTGTCCCAACGAAAAACGGCCCAAATAATTGGTGAAATACTGAGAAAAATTTATGGTGGAAATGGATCATCGGTGAAAGCAATCGCCGCTGTCACGCCCGCAGATTTAAGGACGATCAAAAGCTGGTACGAGGGCAGAAATGTGCCGAATCTAAGCCATTTTCTTGAACTATGTGTGAACGCACCCATCTTCCTTTCTGCCATCTTAAAAGCCATCGGACACGCCGACCTTGCAAAGCAACTCGACCTGTCACAAGCGCAGGCAGGCGTGATTGAAAATCCAGGAGAAATTGAAGTTTATAGTATCAGTTTTGATACTATAAATTCCGCAGAATGTCTTGACCTGGTCCGGCAATTGAGTATTAGGCAGGTGTGGTTTTATGGCGAAATCAGAAAAGGGAACCGTCCCAGTATAGAAGATCTGATCCGTTTCTGGGCCGTTGGCGAGGCCACTGCCAAGCGTGATTTATCGGACTTGGTGCGGCTGGGATTGATCCGTTTTGTCGGCTCAAGGCGTAATGGGCATTATTCCCTGTGAGGTCTGAACGGGAAGGCCGATTGTGCATACCGTTTTTGATGGATTTCTCGACTATTTTTTGTTAGGATCTATTCAGAAACAGCACAATTGCGCCTTCAATCCGCCGCCCGCACAAAGCAGGGCGGTTTTTTATTGCCTGGAGTTTTCATGACCAAAGTAAAATCATCACCCATCCTGCGCTGGCCGGGTGGCAAGACACAGCTTCTCGACGAAATTCAGCGCCGTATGCCGTCATCGTTCGGCTGCATGCACGAGCCATTCATCGGGGGCGGAGCGTTAACATTCGCGCTTCAGCCGCTGGGTGGATTCCTTTCCGATATGAATGCAGAGCTGATCAATTTTTATACCGAGCTGAAACACAGGCCGGAGTCTGTCATCGATCATCTGCGGTCGTTTAAAATGTCAGAGAAGTTTTTCTATAAACTGCGGGCAGCGGATCGTGATAAGAATTTTCTGTCAGCTGATCGGTCATGGCGGGCGGCGCGTTATCTCTTTATCAACCGCTGCTGCTTTAACGGCATGATGCGTGTCAATGCAGCTGGGCAACTCAACTGCTCATACGGGCAACCGAACAGTCGCGCTAGTGTGTTTAATGAAGATGATGTCTATGCCACTAATGAGGCTCTGCGCGTAAACCGTATCTATCAAGCGCCTTACAGCTCTGTAGAATACTGTGCGCGGCCTGGTGATTTTGTTTATCTTGATCCGCCCTATGTTCCTGTGCGGCCAGGTGGCGAAATTGGCTATACAGGGAACGGCTTCTCATTAAATGACCAGGGCCAGCTTGCCGTGATGTGCGGACGGTTGACGAAGAAGGGCGTATATTGGATGCTTTCTAATTCAAGTGTCAATTTTATAAAGATTCTATACGGCCATTATAAAATTCACGAAATAACGGCGCGACGTTCTATTAGCGGATCGGCGAACGCTAGGGGCAAAACAACAGAATTACTTGTTACGAATTATTGAGGTCACATGCGGTTTTATATTTTAATCATCTGCGCGTTTCTATTTTGCTTTTCAACGACACCGGCTTTGGCTGACTCGCAAGGGTCGCAAGCGAACGCATCGGGACAGAAGCTGGAGACAGATGTTTCAACGCTTCTGGCGACGAAAGGATTCCATGTCGAAAAACATTCCGGTTATGGCGGCAAGGTCACGGAATTAACAATGAAAGGAAAATATCCGCGCTTGGCGCTTCGGCAGCCGCCTTACACAACACTGTACGGAAGTCCAGGGCGCTGTGATTTTGTTTTGATCGCAAAAGAGTTGCCGGAGGATGTTTGGATCGAAACCAAGCGCATGTCATTGGCCGGATCGATAGATGAAAAGTTGCCGCACACGTTCCTGAATTCTCTGGCTGCAAACCCTGGTCGTCATGTAATCATTGTGATCGATGGTGATGGCTGGCGCCCTGGCGCGCTCGAATGGATCAGGGCTGCCACGAAAGATCGCCGCTGGGCTGAATTTGCAAACTATCCTGGCAAACGGGTGGATGTGATGACACCCGCGGAATTTAAAATATGGCTGGATAACACCTTTGATAAAGCAGATTGATTGCCTTGGTGTGCAAAAAATAAGGGGAGTGGAAGTGGCAATTATTGATAAAATTATTTCTCAATACGGTGGTGACGGGTTTGAAAAAGCGATTAGCGTGATGGGGCGCGAGACGGTCAGTCATTATGCTGACAGGGTGTATAATGCATATTGTGATGAGTTTAAGGATGCTGACTATTTGAAAAATATAGAATGGCTTCTTCGTCAGTATCAGGCATCAAAGAAAATTTTGCTTTCTGCAATGTTCTTCACACAGGCTGAGGAACTGATCAATAATAAGATGCAGAATCTTTCATTTTATGCTTTGTATTACGCACTCTTTAATGCGCTTGCTGCAAATATTATTCTCCACCCACATATTCATATCGATAAAACGAAAAAAATTTCTCATGCTCAAGTTTTCGACGACATAGATAATTATTTTGTAAGATTCTCGATTTTTTCTGATCCGCGCATTGTGGACCTATTGAATGATTTGCGATTAATGCGAGAGCTGTATAGTTATCATTTGCCGCTTTCTGGGAGCCTGGATGTGGATGATGACAGATTGAATATCGATAAACTTTTTTCCAGACTCCAATCTTCTTTGCCTGTTGTTTTGCAGGTGGCAAATTTACTTTCATTTTCATCATATTTTGCATGGGAGAAAAAAATAGGAAAAGCCATAGATGAATATTCAACCCATAGAAACACGGTTGATGATATGTTTTTCTCCTACATCGAAGTATGGGATCATTTAAAAACACAGCCCGTTATGGATGGCGGCGATTATTCACAGCAGGGCTATATGCTTGCGAAAATCGGAATACCTTGGCCCATTAGCTGGTTCCTATCTGAAAAAATGTGCGAAGAGCTGGAGTGTGGCTGGGGTGATGGTGAGGATTCATTGCCTCACGAGTATGATATTGCCTCTGTTTCCCGCTACCTTACTGATGTGATGGGGTAAATTAAGTGGGCGGGATTAGGTGATTTTTAGGGTGCCGGAAACTGAAACCTTGAAAAACCTATTAGAATCAATGGATAATATCTGTCTGCCAAATGTATTTGGCGTTTTTTGTTGCCAAATATATTTGGCTATGATAAAGTTAAGAGGATAGGAATATGGCGCAGCCGACGGAGCCTAAGACGGTTACGGTCTACCAAGATGAAAACGGCAAAGAACCGTTTACTGATTGGCTGAACGACCTACGCGACCAGAAGGGCCGTCGCGCCATTCTGAAACGGATTGGAAGGCTTGAGCTGGGTTTGTACGGCGATTGTGAGCCAGTCGGCGAAGGCGTTTCAGAATTGCGTATATTCCTTGGACCTGGCTATCGGGTCTATTTTGGAGAGGAAGGCGACAATATCGTTGTTTTGCTCTCAGGCGGCGACAAAGGCTCCCAGGACAGGGACATCAAAGCTGCAAAGGAATTTTGGAAGGAGTACAAGGATCATGGCTAAGAACAGACCTTACAGAGAATTCAGAACCGTTGAGGAAGAATACTTCCGCAGCCACCCTGAAGAAATCGAAGCTTACATCGAAGAAATTTTTGACGAGTTCGCGCAGGATAACAACACCGCAGCGTTACTCGCTTCCTTGCGCGTGATCGCAAAAGTCAAAGGCATTACTAATTTGGCCGAAGAAGCGCAGATGACGCGCCAAGGTGTCCAACACGCCCTATCCAGCAAAGGCAACCCACGCTTCGATAATGTGAACGCTATTATGAAAGCTATGGGCTATCGCCTCATGCCTGAAAAAATTGATATGGCGCATGCTTCTTAAAAGGCGTTGGACGCCATGAGGTAGTTTTGTAGAACGCAAAAAATTGGCCTGCTGGACCTCTCCAGAGAAAAAGCATTTAACTCACTGAAATCGTAAAAATGGCTGTTTTCGGCCATTCCTTGAATCTTGAACATCAAAAAGTTCGGTTCAATTCCCGCATCCGCAACCAATATTTTCCTGTATAGAATGTAGGAAGCCTGAAGCAAGATGCCAAAAAATAAAAAAAAGACACGTCCTGCCCCAAAAAAGCCCCGCGCACTAAGGTATGTGACCGTATCTAATCCCAGTTACGGCAAAGCTTTGTGCGGGCAAAAAATATACTACGAAGGGTCGCAGCCAACCAATTTGGGCGATGATGGTAAGATATTCATCCCATGCGCTGTGGGGCAGCCTCATTCTGTGTTTATCGCGTGAGTAAAACACATTATTTGACGGCTGATGCTTTAGTATTTCGTTTGAAACAGACTCGACTAGAGTTTGAAGAACCAGAGCGTCTATAGGCTGGGGTATAACCATGTGCCTACAAATGCCGAATTTCTTCTCAAGTTTAAATATGAAAGGCCGCGATACTTTGTAATCACCTTTCAGCACTTCGCTTCTAATAGACTGGGCACGATCTTCAATATTGTAATTGAAATCATAGTGATCAAATAAATCTCTAATATCTAAAGTGCGAAGCTGGGCTCTAACAATCTGACGCCAGATTCTGCTAAGATTGGCTTTAGTGAAAATATTCTCCAAAGCCTTTCGACGCAATTGATTGAATCTCTCGGTATGCATGCGCTCTTTCTATTTTCTTCTTGGCTATGCACGACCAAGGCATTTCTATTGATCTTAAATCAGCGGGTAGTTGAACAAAAACAATGGGGTTTGTTCAAGGTCATTCCGGTAAAAGTGCTAAACACATTCTGTTTAGCAGTGCTAAATCACCGAGAATTGTCCAAAAATGTTGGCTAAGTGTTTGAAAACGATGGTGGGCGCAGTAGGGCTCGAACCTACGACCCGCTGATTAAGAGTCAGCTGCTCTACCAACTGAGCTATGCGCCCTCACCATTCGACGCGCGGTTATAGCAAGCCTTTACAGCTATTGTCCAGTATTTCAGGCCTTACAAAGACTTCAATAAAACAAGGCCCGCGGCAGCGGCCACAATGCCCAGCCCGGCCTTTACGTTGGCCTCTTCCCGGCGGCCCACCAGCTTGTAGATTAAAATAATCCACAGCGCGTCGGTGAACATCATCACGCGCAGGTAAGTGGGGTTTTCAACATCCATATAGGCGAAGTTCTGCAGGATAAGGCGGGTTGCGTTCAGCGCGCCGATCATCAGCCCGGCCTTGATAACCGTGGGCGACACAAAAGCCGATAGCGCCACCGGCTTCTTGACTGCGCCATAACCCGACCACAACACCAGCATCAGGACTGCTTCGACAAAAACATAGGCGAATGGTGCCTGTTTGGCGGCGCCGGCGCTGTGCAAAATCAGCTTGGTAGCAATCGGGTCCATTGCCGACGCCAGCATCACGAACCACAGCAGCCGCACAGCCTGGCGCGAAACCATGCAGCGTGTCAGGCAGGTGGCGAAAAATGTCGCCATAAGAATGCAGCCCGTAATGGCAGCGCCGACCCATGGCGCGGCGAAATAGCGATCCAGCAGCGCCGGGTCAAAAAAGAACCATGCCACAAACGTCAGAATCGCCGTTGCCGGCAGGATACGGCTGACCGGCCCTGCCCCCACAACCTGCACGGCGCGGTAATAATAAACGTCGCTGATGCACCAGATTACAGCGGTAAAACAAATCGCCAGATAAAAAACGGGCGCCGTGGGCAGACCCTGCGTAATGACGAATGGCAAAGTGACCAGCACCATCACAACCTTGATCGCCATAGCAAGGGCGAAGGGCTCAGCTTTATACTTTTCCTGTGTCAGGGGCTGCAACGCCGCCAGGAAGGATGCCAGCAAGCCGAAAATGGCCCAATCGGGGATGATCATCAGGGCATGCTAACAGACGGCGGGCCTGCGTCTATATCGATCGCAAGATCACAAGAGCGATGGCGCCGGCTACGATACCCAGCCCCGCACCCACGTTGGCTTCCTCGCGGCGGCCCAGCATTCTGTAAATCACGATAATCCATATGGCGTCGGTAAATAAAAGCGCTGATACATAGCTGGGGTGTTCGGTCTTCAGCAACGCCAGGGACGACAGGGCGATTTGTCCGCCCATAACGCATCCCGTCAGAATGCAGGCCTTCAACGTGTCGGCATTATACCATTCGCGCCGCGGCACGGGTCTTTTAAAAACCTTGTAAAGCCCAAGCATCAAAAACATCGTCACAGACTGGCAAAAGCCGAATACAAACGGCGCCCCGGCGGCCGGTCCGGCGTTTTCAAGAATAAGCTTGGCGCCGATCGGGCCTATACATCCTATAGCCAGCACAGGCCACAGCAGGCGCACCGCGTGGCGCGAGACATGGCAACGCGAAAGACGTGATGCGCTCCAGCCGATACCCAACACACTGATGACAAGACCCAGCCCAATCCATGCCCGGTCTATGTATGTCTGGATCAATGCCGGATCAAACAAGAACCAAAGGAAGAATGAAGCAACCGTTGTTCCCGGCAACAAGCGACTGACAACGCCCGCCCCCACAACCGGAATGGCGCGGAAGTACAGAACATCATTCATACACCAGAGAACCGACATAACAACAATGCCAATATAAAAAGCGGGCGAAGACGGCAGACCATGCCACAGCGCCAGCGGCAGCATCAGCACGCCTACAACAGCTTTTACGCCAAAGGCCAGCGCCAAGGCATCAACCTTGAAGCGTTCCTGCACCAGCGGCAGCCACGCCTGCAAAAAAGCCGCCATTACTGCCAGCGGTATCCACTCAGGCATGCTCATGTGATCGTCTTCTGCGCTTCCAGCAGCATGTCACGGGCAATCGGCGCCGCTACCTTGCTGCCGCCGCCGCCGTGTTCAACGATAACCGCCACGGTAAAGCGCGGTTTTACCAGCGGCGCATAACCGACGAACAGCGCGTGGTCGCGGTGCTTCCATGGCCGCTGGTCGTTGGGTATAACGCCGGTTGCACGCTCGGCTTTCGAAATCGCGCGCACCTGGCTGGTGCCGGTCTTGCCGCCGAAGGCGTATTGCGCATCTTCCGGGATCACTTTCACACCGCCGGCCGTGCCGCCGGGCGCGTTGACAACATCGTGCATACCCTTGGTAACGATATCAAGGAACGATGGCTTGATATTGATATCGCCAAATTCTTCGGGCGCGCGCGGCGTTAAATGCGGCACCACGGCCTTGCCGCCGTTCACAAGACGCGCCGTCATCGTTGCCAGCTGCAGCGGCGTCGCCAACACATAGCCCTGTCCGATGGCGGCCACCAGTGTTTCGCCGGGGTGCCACTTGTCACCCATCTTGGCCCGCTTCCACGCCTCGTTCGGGATACTGCCCGCGCGTTCGCCCGGCAGGTCGATGCCCAGCTTGCTGCCAAGCCCCAGCTTGATGGCAACATCATGAATGCGGTTGACGCCGATACGGCGCGACATCTCATAAAAGTAAGTATCGCACGAATGCATGATGGCACCGTTCATGTTGACGGTGCCATGGCCGCCCGGCTTCCAACAGTGAAAACGGTGGCTGCCCAGATAATAATGCCCGGGGCAATACACCGTCTGCGCCGGCTTAATGCCCGCTTCCAGCGCGGCGATGGCCACCACCATCTTGAAGGTCGATCCCGGCGCATACTGCCCGCTGACGACCTTGTTCGTCAGCGGCGCGCGCTCGTCGTTCAGCAGCGTGCGCCACAGCTTGCCGTCGATACCCTTGGTGAATTCGTTCGGGTCGAAACTGGGGTGCGACGCCAGCGCATGTACGGCGCCGGTGTTGCAATCCATCAGCACGGCGGCGGCACTTTGTTCAGTAGCCAGCCGCTGCTGTGTGAAGCGCTGCAGATGATCGTCCAGCGTCAGCGTCAGATCAGTTCCCGGAACCGGCTCGCGGTGGGCCAGGTCGCGGATCACGCGGCCGTGTGCGTTCACCTCGCGCTGGCGGTTGCCGGCTATCCCGCGCAGCGTCATTTCATACTGCTTTTCGATGCCGCCCTTGCCGATGCGGTAATCAGGTAACTCCAGCAGCGGCTCGCCCGTCTGTTCTTTCTCGCTGACCGGCGCGACATATCCCAGAACGTGCGCCGTGGCGTGTGTATGCGGGTAATACCGGATACTGCCCACGTCGATCTGCAGGCCCTGCATCTCGTGCAGGTGCAGCTCCAGCGTCGCCAGCTCGTCCCAGTTCAGGTGGTCGCGCAGCAGCACGGGCGTAAAGGCACGGTGGCGCTGCAAATCCTTGCGGATGCGCTTCTGCTCATCGGCCGACAGCGGCATGTACTGCGTGAAGCGCGTCAGCAGGGCTTCCAGTCCTTCGGTCTGCTCGGGAATGAACGTCGCCTGGTAATTCGTCGCGCTGGTCGCCATCACACGGCCGATACGGTCAAGGATCTGCCCGCGCGGCGGCGCCAGCAGCTGCGTGGAAATGCGGTTTTCTTCGGCCAGCGTCTGGTATTTGTCACCTTGCAGCAGTTGCAGGTATGTCAGCCGCCCGGCCAGCACCAGCATGCCGGCAATCTGGATGCCGCCCAGTACGAACGCACGGCGGGTAAACAGGCGCTCCTGTTGGTATTCGGAAATACGCTCCATTATTCTTTCAACCACTTATGCAGGCGCGCCAGCACGGCGCAAACCAGCGGAAACAGGGCAAGGCCCAGCACATTGATGCCCAACAGCACCAGGAAACGCGGCGTTACGTCGGCGATTGTCCACCACAGCAGCGCCTGCCCCAGCGTCACCGTCAGCTGGGTTACCGCGTAACCGGCCCACAGTACATGGAACGGACTGCCGCGGAAAAAGCGCTGCTGCTGCATCAGCAACAGGTGCGACACGGCATATAAACCCGCCGTCACACCCAGCGGCGCACCCAGCAACAGGTCGACCAGCAGGCCAAGCGCGAACGAACTGATGGCGCCGAACCAGTCGGGCCGATGGATCGACCAGTAGAACAACGGGATCAGCGGCAGCGGCGGCATCACCGTTCCCAATGCGGGAACAAGGCCCGGCATGTAGGCGAGCAGCACCAGAACGAACGTCGTTAAAAACGGCAGGGCGCGCCGCAGCAGCATACTGACGATATCGGTGGCGGGCGACGAAAATGACATGCCTGAAAGCTAGCACACACACCGGGCTTGACAATGAAGACCGGGAAATGACAGGCTGGAACGGTATCAAGAGAACGGCCCTGCCGTTCACCAACCTGCCTGACCGGGCAAGGTGGTCCTTTTTACCGGACATGCTCTGCGGTACCCGCAACCACGTTCCGGTTTAAAGATACGGTCCTTGTGGACAATAATACGGTCAGCGTTTGCGTGCGTGCAGACGCCGTTCTCTTGATCATCAACCTTTAACGATCAGGAGTAACACCATGATACAAAACTACCCTCAGTACCGCTATTTTCGCAGTAACGATAAACAAAGCCTGCAGGTTACGCTGCAACGCGCACCCAAAAGCGCCGGCGGCATCAGCGTTCAATACTGGTGCGATGACGAAGGCGCGCTTTACGCAAAAGAAGACAACCGTGACGGCATCCCGGTCCACCGCCTGACAGGCTGGTGGGATGGCCTTGGCACGGGCCCGGAGCACAGCCAAAGCTACCGGCAGTTTGTGCGCACAGGAGACTTTACATTCCAGTGCATCGTCGTCGGCAAAACCGGTGAGGAAAAACATACACTGCTGCTACCAAATACGGAAACGGCGATTCTG
>JBFWTA010000055.1:0-11189 GCA_050248075.1 Bdellovibrionales bacterium
GCCAGGGCGCTCCAGCGAAACCAGAACAGGGCTTCGGGCGCGATGTATTTGCTGACGGCCGGTTTCAGATCGGCGGGGACCTTGGGCATGGTCGGGATTTGTATGAGATTAAAATAGTAAAGCAGGCCAATCCAGGTAATGCCGGAAAGAACATGCAGGAATGTGCAGAAGGGCCCCCAGAAATCGCGCGTGCTCACCCGCTCGCCGTGATACCAGATGATCGCGGCCAGCGCGAGCACCGCGCCGAGCGCCATGGCGGCATAAAGCTTTTCCAGAAAACGTGACATGGGAGGGCTCCTTCGATTGTGTTTGATTGGCGGAAGCCGGGCAGGGGATTCGTGTAAGCTCTTGAAGCTAATACGGTTATTTTTGTTATGCAATGGGCGTTGACTTATAGGCTTGCTTTTAGGCTTACTTGTTAGTGTGAATAATAAAATTTTTCTGGAATATAGATGTATATAAAACCGTTAAATGATGTCAGCCGATATATTGTGAATGCCGGGCATTCCGTTATGCAATATTTTCAAGGGACTTCCATTGTTCTTTGCATGCCCAAATTTTATCTCGCCAGTTCATTTCAATCCGGCCCATTGGCGCAAGGTATTATCCGTCTTTCTAATGCCGTCGATCTGGTCGCAAATAGTAAAGACCCTATTCATCGATGGATAGCGATGCGAGCCATCGAAGCTGCAGGAAATTCGCGATACTATTTTTTGGATATTCTAACGCCCTATGTAGATAAGTGGGCGCAATCGCATCAGGATGTTTATGTCCGTCGCATGGCGCAGAAGATTATAAGTGATTGGAAGGATAAAATTCTTACTGGTGCCGAATATGACCAATACAATTCGGATAGAATTGAAGGCCAAGGTATAACTAATTCAATAGATAGTCCCGCTCTGGGGCCTCGTGCGAACCCATTAAACAGGAAACAAAGACGAGCCGCAGCGAAACAGGCTGCCCGCAAAGCCAGGCGAAGGCCGCCTATGGCTCCGGGCGGTTAAAAAATAAGGTAAAATCAGTCCCTTTATTTGACTTAGAGGTAGTTCAGAGCCTATAACCACCCTCAATTCCCGAAAATGCGATCCGGCTTAAATGGCCGGCATCCGTCACCGCTTTGCGGCTGAACTATCGGGACAACCCAATAAAGGAAGTAAAATCAATGACGAAGCGTGCAGAGTCCAAACATAAAATCGACCGCCATCTTGGCGTTAACCTTTGGGGCCGCCCCAAAAGCCCGATCAACAAGCGCGAATACCGCCCCGGCCAGCATGGCCAGCGCCGCTCCAAGCCCTCCGATTATGGCGTTCAATTGCTGGCGAAGCAAAAGCTCCGCAAATACTACGGCAATGTCGGCGAGCGCCAGTTCCGCCGCTATTACCAGGAAGCCATGCGCCGCAAAGGCAACAACGGCGAAATCCTGATCCAGCTTCTGGAGCGCCGCCTGGACGCCGTCGTCTATCGCATGAAGTTCGCGCCCACGGTTTTCTCGGCGCGCCAGACGGTCAATCACGGCCACGTCCTTGTCAACGGCAAGAAAGTGAATATCGCTTCCTATGCCGTGAAAGACGGTGACGTAATCGAGTTGCGCGGCAAGGCCAAGCAACACGGCGTCGCCCTCGCGGCCGCCCAGCTTGCCGAGCGTGACGTGCCGGATTACATGACGGTAAACCACGACGAGATGAAGGGCACCTTCGTCCGCGCGCCGCAAATCGGCGACGTGCCGTATCCCGTCCAGATGGAACCGAACCTCGTCATCGAATATTATTCGCGGTAATCGAGATAAGAGAGGCGGCGGATTTTTCTGCCGCCTCTTTTTTTATGTCCACCCCAATCCCTTCCTGGGATCGTAGGGGTTTTTCTTTGCCCATTTTTCAATAAATTCGGCAAGATCGGGGGTCGGCTGATCGGGCATGGCTATTTTCAATTTCACAAACATATCTCCCGCGCCGCCGCCCTGAACGGGGACGCCCTTGCCTTTGAGCCTTAAGGTCGAGCCGGTATTGGCGCCTTTTGGAACCTTGACGGTCACATGGCCGTCAAGTGTCGGCACCCGGACATCGGCACCCAGCACCGCCTCGGGCAGGCTGACCGGCACCTCGAGATGGATATCCTTATTTTTACGTACAAAATAGGGATGCGGTTCGATGTGCATTTCGATGATCGCATCGCCCGTACCCATGCCCATGCCGCCCATGCCCTGGCCGCGCAGCCGCAGTTTGTGGCCTTCGTTGATGCCGGGCGGGATGGTCACTTCGATGGTCTTGCCGCTGGTAAGGGTCACGCGGCGCTTGCCGCCGAGACAGGCCTCGATAAACGGAATGGCCAGCGAATAGGTGACATCGGCGCCACGCGGCGGCGGACCCGCCTTGCCGCCGCGCCGATTGGCCGTGCCGCCAAGAAATTCGCTGAAAATATCGTCGATGCCGCTGAATTGCGAAAAACCTTCATTGCTGCCGGCCTGGGAATAGCCGCGCCATCCGCCGGAACCCGCATAGGGATTGCCATCCCCGCCGGAATAGGCGCGCTCGTTCCCCATCGCGTCGATTTCGCCGCGGTCGTAACGCGCGCGCTTGTCCTTGTCCGACAGCAGGTCGTAGGCCGCCGTCACTTCCTTGAACTTCTGCTCGATGTCCTTGCGGCCCGGATTGACGTCCGGATGCAGCTTTTTGGCGAGCTTGCGATAGGCGCTTTTGATTTCATCCGCGCCGGCGGTTTTCGTAACGCCAAGTGTTTGATAGGGATCCCGCATAATACCGGTACTATTATAGCAAAAGTTAAGGGCCGGGAATCAAGTTCCCGGCCCCCGATACTAACGCCGAAAGGCTAATTATTGAGAAATAATCTTCCAGCTGCCATCCGGCTGCTGGCAGGCGGTGCCATAACCTTGCTTCTTCTGACCGCCGACGACGATGGTTTCCTGGAACTCACGGCAATAGGCGCCGTTCTGGGCATACCCGTCGCGTACCGGAACGACAACGCCGGAATTACCGTTGTTGGGATTGTTCCACGTGATCTGCTGGCCGATGGGCGCCGAATAGGCCCGTTGCTCCGCGGCTGCGGCTCTGCGGCGGTCATTGTCGTCGACCATGCCGCCGAGCTGATTGCCGGCAAAGCCGCCGATCAGAACGCCCGCGAGCGTGGCGGCTGCGTTGCCGCTGCCGTGGCCGATTTGGCTGCCGATGAGGCCGCCCGCGGCGGCGCCGCCCAGAGTGCCGACGGTTTCACCGCCGCCCCAGTTCTGGGCCTGGCAGGCCGTCAGAAGGATCGACGCCGCAAGGGCTGCAACTACCGATTTACGAATCATGGCAAAACCTTTCTTGTGTGACAGGGACGGGGGCCTTGTTGGCAGGCGCCCCGATGCAGAAACTGATTGCTGCAAAAGTTTACCCTAAGGGATAATCTTGACGCAACTGTGACAGTGCGGTGGCGGAAATCAGCTGGTTAAAGGTTAAACTGATGATTGATAATACAGATATTATACCTCCCGATGACCCCTGGGCCCTGTTCAGGGAGTGGTATGCAGCCGCCCGGGAAAGCGAGCCGAACGATCCGGAGGCGATGGCGCTGGCGACGGTCGGGTATGACGGTATGCCGTCGGTACGTACGGTTTTGCTTAAAAGCTATGATGCCGGCGGCCTGACTTTTTTCACCAACCGCCAAAGCGATAAAGGCGAGCATTTGAAGCGCCACCCGAAGGCGGCGATATGCTTTCATTGGAAATCGCTGCGCCGGCAGGTGCGCGCGGAAGGTCAGGTCGTGCCGTCCGGCGATGCGGAATCGGATGCCTATTTCGCCACGCGTCCCCGCGGTTCGCAGATCGGCGCCTGGGCTTCGGATCAATCGCGTCCCCTGGAAAGCCGGGAAAAACTGCAGGAAAAACTGCGCGCGCTGGAAGCCCGGTATGAAGGAAAGCCGGTGCCGCGCCCGTCGCATTGGGGCGGCTATCGCCTGTCGCCCTTGCGCATGGAATTCTGGCAGGATCGCGAATTTCGTCTGCACGACCGCATCCTCTATCATCGTCCCGGCGAAAAAGCGCCATGGGTGCAGGAAAGGCTTTATCCGTGACCGTCCAAGACCAGCATAATAACCTGGGTCACGAACGTCTGCGCCGCATGGCCACTTATGCCAGCGTGGCCGTGGCGGTCGTTTTAATCGGCACGAAACTGATTGCGTATCTTTTTACCGATTCCGTGGCGATGCTGTCATCGTTGCTGGATTCGACGATCGATCTTGTTTCGTCGGGCGTTACGGTGCTTGGGGTGGCCAGCGCCTTGCGGCCGCCGGATCACGATCACCGTTACGGCCACGGCAAGGCCGAACCGCTGGCGGCCCTGACGCAGGCCGCGTTCATCATCGGCTCGTCCATATTGCTGGGCTACGAGGCATTAAACCGTATCTATCATCCGCACGAAGTGACGAATGAAAATTTCGGTTATGGCGTCATGGCGCTGGCAATTGTGCTTACCATTGCGCTGGTGGCGTTCCAGAATTATGTCATCAAGCATACGTCGTCCATGGCTATCGGCGCCGACCGCATGCATTATGTCGGCGACGTGGCGATCAACCTGGCGGTTGTCGTTTCGCTGGTTCTGCAGAATCTGACGGGTATACAATGGCTGGACCCGCTGTTTGCGGTTTTGATCGCGCTCGGGTTGAGCATTAACGCCTGGCGGATCGCGCGGCATGCCCTGAATGTCCTGATGGACCGGGAACTGCCGGATGTCGAGCGCGAAAAAATTATGCAGATCGTGCGTGCCCAGCCCAATGTGCGCGGGATGCACGATCTGCGCACGCGTACCGACAGCGACCGGGTGTTTATCGAGTTTCATCTTGAACTCGACGGGAATATGACGTTAAAAACAGCGCACCACGTTAACGATACGGTTATAAAAGCTCTCAAGACGGCGTTTCCCAGCGCCGATGTCATCGTCCACCAGGATCCCGCCGGCCTCGCCGAGATTCGTCTCGACGAGCAGATTGAGGTTCGAGCCGCACAAAAATGACCGACGTTCTTATGGTGGCGATGGGACTCTTCCATCTGGCCGCTCTTGCAGGATTGATACTCTGGTACTGTCGCCATATGGGCTTGCCCTGGCGGGAATGGCCGTTGGCGCTGTTCCTTCTGTTATGGGCCACGCTGGTGCTCACGGGCGTGCTGGTGAGCATGTTCGACGTGCTCGACAGCCTGACCAGTTATTTTTGCGCCAGTTTCGTCGCGGTCTGGCTGGTGTTATGGGCGCATCACGCGACATGCGCCGAACCGCGCAAGACGCCCTATGCCAAAATGACCTATCCTCAATTCGCTGCGATCAAGGGCGCGGGCATGCAGGATTTCCTGTGGGTGGTGCTGATCGGTTCACTGATCGCGGCCGTGCTGCTGCATCTGACGGTATGTTTTAGCTTTAATCCGGTGAATGCGGATTCGCTTAATTACCGCCTGGCGCGCGTGTTCTGGTATGTGAGCAACGGCAATCTGCTGCATCCGTTTGACTCCGTCGATAAGCGCCTGACTTATTATCCTGTCAACGGCATGCTGATTTACGCGCCGTTCGTGCTGTACGGCGTGTCGGCGGTTTTCTTTGCGCTGCCGTCATTGCTGGCCTGGATTGGAATTGGTTATGCCACCTATCGCTTTGCGCGCGCATTAAAGGCGGAGCCGCTTATCGCCACCTTTGCGGCCTGGTTTGTCGCGATGACGCCGAGCATATTGATCGAAGCGTCCTCCACGAACGACGAGATCCTTACGGCGGCGCCGCTGATTATCGGCGCGTTTTTCGTTTGGCGATGGCTTACATCCGGGGCGGAGCATTATCTGTTTCTTGCCGCTATCGGGCTGGGGCTGTGCATCGGCACAAAGCTGCATGTGTTTTTTCTCATGCCGATCGCCATCATGGCGGCGCTGTGGTTCCTGTGGTTTCTGCGGAAGCGGAAGGAATCCTGGCGGAAATGGATGCCGGCGGTGCGGCTTCGCGTTTTTTTCCTGGCCATGCTGGCGATCGCGTTCTACGGGCTGCTTTTTCTTTTGCTTAACTATTTTTCGACCGGCGAGTTTTATTTTCTCGAGGATACGGCCAGGCAGGTGCTGAACCTCAAAGGCAGCCTGCAGAACGCGTTTCAGAATTTAATAATCTATGTGTCCTCCATGCTGTTCGCGCCGATTGCCGATCTCAATTTCTGGGAAACATTCCGCGAGCGTGAAATCACGAACCATGAGCTTAACAGCTATTTTCTGCCTCTGTTGTCGCCCTTCGTCGACAACGACCCGAGTATGTACCACCTGACCTACAGATTCCGCGGGGTAATTATTCCGACATCCGTGCTCCTGGTGGAATATGGATTATGGCCGGCGTTCATGTGGCTGGCCTGGCCCTTGCAGATTGCCGGCCTGCTGAAGCAAAAACTCACGCTAAAACCATTCTTTATCGTTATCGCGGCGACGCCGATTGTCTGGCTGATCATTTGGTCCTGCGTGACGCTTTACATGGAAGGCGTGCCGACCTATTTCGCTTTTTATCTCATGTGCGCGGCGCCGGCGATGGTGTTTATTTTTGCGCAGATGCCGAAATCGCGGGGCAACACAGTGCGCTGGTGGGTTATCGGCTTTCTGCTGGCGACGAACCTTATCGTTGATGGGAATGTCGCCTATAATAATACCTTTCGCGGGCTGTGGCATTTCACCACCAACAAGCCGTGGCCGTTCGACTGGCTTCTGTTCGAGAAGCCGATCATCGACGAAATCCAGCGCGCGAAGAAAATCCATATCGCGATCACGCATGGCAAGGTTTATTATTTTGCCTTTATGCACTGGAACCCGAAGGCGCGGTATTACAGCCCGTATGTGGCGTCGCCGAAAGATCCGGATATTCTGCATATCCTGTCAACGCCCAGCGAAGCCTTTTATGGTTTTATGCCGTTGAAGATCGCGAACAAGCCGACGCCCGGAATTACCTATCTCGGTCATATCCGTGGCGTGGACAGGGATGAAATTTTTGCATTCGGCAACAACGTGGAGAAACGCTATCCCGAGCAGTCGAATTTCATCACCCTGCATATGGATGTCCGCAGGGAAGGGGACAAATATAAGGCGACGATCGATCCTCTCGCCGCCGGCCTGAATGCCGAAGACAGGCTGCAATTCGAATACCGGGTGCAGGCGGCCAGGCCTGACGGCGCCAAATACCAGCCCGCGCTTCCGGATCCCGCCCAAAAGGACATTGCCGTCCGGCCGTGGAATGCCAGCGCAGGATTTTCTTTTTACTTGCCGAACAGCCCGGAAGATAAGCCCTATCTTATCACCATATCGGTGCGCCAGGAGCGCAAGCCGGCGAAAGTCGATACCGTTACTTTTGCCATCGGCGGAGATTCCAACTGGCGCATTGTGAGGCCGGGGGCATCGAGCATCAATGAAGATGAAGATTTTTGATCGGTCCCTGAAGCGGTAGTCAGACGAGAATCATTGGCATTGTTGCAATTTACATCTTGCCGTTTGGCCTCTTTTAAAAGAGCCTGAACTCCCACCCCGATTCATTCCCCGCGCTCCAACGCATGAGGCCCCCCATGAACTTCGCCCGTCTTCCCGAATTGTGTCTGCGCCTTGGCATTATATATCTTGTCATCGGCATGTCGCTCGGCGCTTTCATGGGAATGAGCGGGCGGTTCGAGCTGCACGACCTGCATGCGCATATCAACCTGCTGGGCTACGCCTCCACCTTTCTCGTCGGGTTGTTTCTGAAGGCCTATCCGGCCGGAACAAAATCGCGCCTGTTGCGCGGCTCGGTTCTGGTTATCCTTGCGGCTGTTCCGCTGACGCTTGTGTTTCTTGCGCTTTATTCGCTGGGTCATGCCAAATTCGAGCCGGCGCTCGGCATGGCTTCGTGGGCTGTATTGTTAGGTTACGCGCTGTTCGCAATTTCGGTATTCCGCATTACGAACAAAAAATAACCGCTAGTCCCGCGCCGCGCCGTTTTTCGCAGCACCGTCGCCCGAATTTATTCCTGATTGCCGCAGCGCTGCCCGTGCGGATCGGGCAAGGCGGAGCAGGGCGCGAAGCGCAACAAAACTGTGCCGGGCCAGCCAGCTTTTCAGCGACCCGTTGCCGAACATGAACTCGCCGCAGTCCCGCGACGCGGCGGCGTAGTGGTTTTTATATCCGAAATCGCCTTGCCGGAAATCGACGGTCTTCAGGCCGTTGTCGATCGCCCAGCGCACCATATGGTTCAGCGCAATATTGCCCGGCGAGCAATGCGCCCATGCCGGGTCATAGCTGATCTGATCGAAATGCAGGGTGTCGAGATAGATAAAGCCGAAGATATAGGCAACCGGCCGGTCGCCGCATTTCAGCCAGCCTAAAAACAGCTGGTTGTCTTGCGCGGCCAGCGTAAGAATTTTGTGTATGAATTCAGGCGTCGCCGCGTAATCGAACGGTCCCGGTTCTCCCGTCGCGCGCAGCCGGGAGATTTTATGGGCGATCATGTCGTCGATAATGTTTTTGGGCAGGGGCAAGGACGTGCATACCTCGAACGATACCGGGCCTTGCTGCTTCATGCGCTTGATGCGCCGGGTGAACAGGTTGCGTAGCCTGCCGGGCAGGGAGGCAAACCATTCATCGCCGGAAGACCATGCGACCGTCAGATAGGGCGCCCGCGTCCTGTCGCGCAATTCGGCAAAACTGGCGAGGGCCGAATAGGACATCAGTTCGGGAAACATGTCCTTGATCTGTGCGATATCGAAGCGGATGTTCTCGCGCGCGAAATGCCAGAGCGCCTTGGCCTGGCCCAGGCTGTCGCACAGCACGTCACCGATGAAAACTTCGTGGCCTGCGGTGCCGAGGATGCGCAGGCCCCCGCGATTGCGGGTGGCCAGCGGAAGCAGGCCCGCAAGCTGACCGTCTTTCCGGGCGGTCACGATGTGCAGTTCCTGCGCGCTATGGCTTTTACCGAGACTGTGCCACCATGTATGCACCCATTCGTAACTGGTAAAGGGCCGGTTGCCCAGGCGCGCATGCAAGGCGCGCCATTCGCCGGCAAGCGGCTCAAGCGCGTCGGCGGCAAGAACACTGTAGTCGAAAGCCGCCATGCTTTCCCATGCATGGCCGCGCGGCCGGCCGGAGATGATTTCCGCCGTGAAGGGAAACAGCAGGGCGTTCCGGTTTTCTTTTGTTGTTTTATTGTTCGCAGAAACACGCCGATGCGAAAGGCTTTGCCAAAAGCTGTACATAATCAAATGCGCTCAATTCGGATTGTCGGACGAAATGGGCTATCCGCTTATAGCACCTACATGTTGTTTCTACGTTAACCCGGATGTTTTGCAATAGAATCAACTGGAAGCGCGCCGCCGGCCGCTCGTTTTGCGTGTGTTATATGTATTTTCATAAAGAATCAGGCGGGTAGCGCGTTTCAGTAGGGTTGACCCAGCTTTTGAAACTGATTCTGATTTTCGGCTTCTTTCCATTCGCCATTATCGAAATACACCCATTTTCCGCCACGGTAGGAATAAAAGCGGTTATCGGGTTCGGCAATCGGCCTGACAATCTGGGGTCCGTTCAAAACAACAGAATTCGGCGGCACGTCCTTATAGACGACGGCGTTGGCGCCGATGCGCACGTTGTGGCCGATATTGACGTTTCCGATAATTTTTGCGCCTGCGCCGATATAGCAGTTATCACCGAGTACGGGAAAGCCGCAGCTCCTGGATGAAGGGATGGTGTTCGATCCGATCGTCACGTGCTGAAAGATAACGCAGTTGCGGCCGATTTTTGCGCCGCCTGAAATGAAGATGCCATGAATGCCGTGAGGAAAGCAGGGCTGGCCGTCGAATTTTGCGGCGAATGGGATGAAGCTTCCCGTCAAAAATTCCATACCGCGATATGCGTTGCGAAGAAATCTTCCGCAAAATCGCGGCGGATTTAGCGCCAGCCGGCGCAATGCCCAGAATTTTTCATGCATGGCGTATGTTTCGCATACCCGTGTTTTAAGGGCGACCTGCGGCATATGCGGTTTTTTTGCATTACAGCTTCAGGGCTTCGGTCGTGGCCGAGGGGTAAGCCCATGGCGGGTGCGGTCGAGGATATTTAATCTATGCACCGGCCCCGATTTGTTGCGAAATCGAACCGATTCTGTGTGCAGCTAATTATTTTTTTTCAATGTGTAATTTACGATGTGCGGCAATAATTTTGCGCTAGGCTTTATCTATCGGTGGTTGCGAATCTGCGGCCATTCTTACCTGTCATCTCCTGCTTTCCTGCATGCTAGAAAATTTTTTCTTTTATGGACCGGTTCCGGCGAATGCGGAGCATGGACTCTATTCTCCCATGCTGGTTGTTGCGTCCTATGTCATCGCCGTCTTTGGCTCGTATGCCGGATTGACCGTCGCGACCCAGCTTTTCAGCGCGCAATCCGAACAGCAAAAGAAAGTCCTGAACTGGCTGGGGGCGTTTGCCCTGGGCGGCGGCATCTGGTCGATGCATTTCATCGGCATGCTGGCCTATAAAATGGACATGGCGATGAGCTACGACCCGGCGCTCACCGGCATTTCCCTGTTTATCGCCATTTATATCGCTTACAGCGTGCTGCTTATCGTGCGCTCCCAGAAACTTTCTCCGGCCAAATTCGCCGTGGCCGTCTTCCTGTTGGGCCTATGCATCGGCGCGATGCACTACACCGGCATGGCCGCCATGCGGGTCGACGCCGATCTGCGCTACAGGCCCGGGCTATTTCTTCTCTCGAACGTCATAGCCATCCTCGTTTCCGGCGTGGCGCTTAATATCATCCTGTCCGTGGGGAAATACAGGACCCGGCACGAGCAGTCCTGGAAAATTGCCGGCGCCCTGATCATGGGGGCGGGCATATGCGGCATGCATTATACGGGAATGGCCGCTGCGGTGCTGTTGCCTTATGCCAATTGCCGCCGCAACCCGGATCAGAATTTCGATTTGCTTGCCACCGTCGTCGGCTCGCTTTCGATCGCCATAGTCATGGCGACGCTGGCGCAGGATGTTTTCAGCAAAAAACAGCCCGTCCGCAAAACCGGAAGCGCCTCGTTTTACAGCCGGCTGTTACCGATAGTCATATTGCTGGGTCTGAGCGGTTTTTTGGTATTTCTGATCCTCCAGAATAGTGAAAGGGATTACGCCCTGGCCCTGGAATACTATCGCAAGAACTCCTCGAACGAGGCCAACATTGTTGCGG
>JBFWTA010000056.1:0-11054 GCA_050248075.1 Bdellovibrionales bacterium
TACGAGGTTTCGGGGCTAGTTCTGGAATCGCCTTATACGTCCTTGCCGGATGTGGGCGCCGATCGGTATCCGCTGGTGCCTGTCCATGTGCTCATTCGCGACAAATTTGAATCCGTGAAAAAGATCAGGAATGTGCATCTGCCGTTGTTGATCCTGCATGGCGAGCTTGACCAGATCGTGCCGGCAAAATTCGGCAGACAGCTTTATGCGGCGGCCAATGACCCGAAACAGGCGGAATTCGTGCCCGACGCCGGCCACAACGATGTCTATAATCTCCGCGTCCAGCAAATCGTGCTGAATTATCTGGGCAAGCTGCCGACGGAAGGACTGTTCCAGATGCCGGCCCGGGAAACAGGCGATACGCGCTAGTCTTTGTTATCGTTATCTGTAGATGCAGGCGCCTTTGCCGTTGCCGGCATAAGTATAAACAAGGGTTTGCAAATTCGCAGGCGGCGGCGGGCAAACCGTTTGACCCAGATAAATAGAATATTTATCTCCCACCTGAAGGATGAGGCCGGAATAGGGCGGCAGGTTGACTTTGTCGCACATCGCGCGGGCCGTTATGTTGATGCCGGACAGTTTTCCGTCGTAGCGCGCGGTGGCGGCCGGCCGTATCGGGCCGGTATCGAAGGCATAAGGCCCGGTGTCGGTTTGCACCATGCCGGCGATGGATAGATGGCAGAATTTCGCCACCTGATCGGCCGGTATGCCCAGATCGCGATTGATCAGCCGTGTATCCTGCGGACCCCATGTATACTTATCCGCAATCTCGACATTGAAATTGTAAGGCAGCCCCAGGCTGGGCGGAAGGCTTTCCTCATCCGCCGATAAAAGATGCAGAACCTGCGTCGGAGTCATTTTCATGATTTCCGACGCCGGGGGCGTGAGCTTGGATGGAATTGTCGCCCGGGTTGCGTCGCCTTCCATGCCGGGCATGGGCGTAATTTTCGGTGCCGGCCGTGCCGAATTTTCGAACGGATCGAGCACCGGCAGAATGGCCTTGCCGGAATCTTCGCCGGCGTCCGGCGGCGCTGGCGAAGCGGGGGCGGCAGGGGGAGATGTATCGTCCCTTGGAACAAGAACATTTCCCTTCGACGCGGCAAACGAGACACATGGCACGGCAAGCGCAAAGACAATTGCGGCAAGGCGTAAATGGCGCATGCGAATACCTTCCGACCGAAAAGCATGTCCTTTTAAACTTGAAGGATCGTGGTTAATAAAGCAATAATTTTAAAACCGGAGATTCGCCGTTCATGCCTTCCCGCACCAGGAAAAATACGTGGCTGCGCCAGTTCACGTGGTTCGGCATTCCGGCCGTTGCGGCTGCCTTGTTCGGCTTCTGGCTCTACGGGCCGATGATACGGGCGCCCGGGGAGGGCCCTCATTCGCGCAGTCTCGTGACCTCCCGGGAGTCGCTTTACAACAACATCTACGTCTATTCCCACGGCCCTTATCTCAGCATGACCTTCGGGTATAACCGGAAGATTTATACCGAAAGCATGTACAACACGCAGGATGAAAGCGAGCTGCCGGTTACCTATACGCGTTATATGACGGCGCCGCTGATGTACGCGAAAGACGTTGCGTCCATTCTCGAGATCGGCTTTGGCGGCGGGCGCACGGCGTGGTATCTGCACAGGTTCCTTCCGGATGTGCCGGTGACGTCGGTCGAACTCGATCCGGCGGTGGTCGAAATCTCCCGCCAGTATTTCGGCATCCGCGACGAGCCGAAATTCAATGTCGTCACCCGCGACGGCCGCAGCTATCTCGCGGATACGAAGAACCGCTATGACATTATTCTCGTCGACGCCTACCGCGGACCTTTCGTGCCCTTTCACCTGCTGACGAAAGAATTCTACGAAATCGTCAAGGCGCATCTGAACGAAGGCGGGGTGGTGGCGCAGAATGTCGAGCCCACGACCATGCTGTTCGATTCCGCCGTGGCGACCATCCGCTCGGTTTTTCCCAATACCGATTTTTACGTGAGCAACGGCAATGTCGTCATGATCGCCTATGACGGCGCGCCGCGCAGCAAGGACGAATTAAGCCATATGGCCGCCGGGCGGCAACAAGAATTCGGCTTGCGCTATACGCTTCCCGCGATGCTGGCGGAGCGCAAGGTATTCGTACCCGGCATGATCGACGGCGCGGCCAAAATTCTTACCGACGATTTCGCGCCGGTCGAGATGCTGAAAGCCATCGAAACGCATAACCGCAAATGGATCGACCAATGAAAATCCGTCCCGCCGCCTTGCTGATTTACGTCAATGCCTTTGTCATCGGCGGCGTGCTGATGGGCTTCGAAATGCTGGGGAGCCGCTACCTGAATCCCTATTTCGGCAGCGGCATCGGCACATGGGCAAGCCTGATCTCGGTCGTGCTGTGCGCCCTGGCCTTCGGTTACTTTGCCGGCGGCATGATCGTCGACCGGCATCCATCGCCGCGTGTTCTTACGTTTGCCGTGGCGCTGGCGGCCGTTTATCTGGCCGTCATTCCGCCAGCGGCGGATGCGCTGCTGGCGCTTATTCTCGATATTCTGGGCGACGGGCCCGCCGGCATCCTGGCGGCTTCGGCAGCGCTGCTGCTTATCCCGCTTACGCTGCTTGGCACCCTGTCGCCGATGGCGGTGCGGCTTTTGCTGCGCTCGACGAAGGAAACCGGACGTATCTCGGGGCTGGTTTATGGCATTTCGACGATGGGCAACGTATTCGGCACGCTGTTCACGACTTTTGTTCTTATTCCCGCGATCGGCTCGCGGTCCATCACCTATCTCTATGCGCTCCTGCTCGCGCTCTGCGCCTTCAGCCTATATTTCTGCCCGCGGAAGGAAAAATGATGCTGCGTTTATCCATGATCGTTTTCGCCGTTTTCCTGACGGCGATGCCGTTTGCGCATGCCGGCGACGACAAGGAAGACACGTCGAACCCGGCGCCCGTAGCGATCCCCCCGGGTGCTTGGCACGGCAAGCGGGCGATGGAAGATATTGCGCACCAGCTTTCTTTCGGCTCGCGCGCGCTCGATACCCCCGGGCATGAGCTCGCCGTGCGTTTTATCCAGAAGGAACTGCAGAAGGCGAAAGCCGCCGTCGTGAAGGGCCAGCAATGGATGGAGAACGGCACGCGCGGCGGCGGGACAATTCTCGGCTGGATGCGACGGGAGCCGCCGGGCAAGCCGCATGCCATGGTCAATATCGTCGGGCGTTATTATCCGGACAACCCGCGCCGCATCATCGTCGGCACGCATTATGACAGCATCATCCGCGCCTATCGCGACAAGGATAATCCGGACGCCGTGATGCCGGGCGCCAATAATTCGGCGTCGGGGGTGGCCTTGCTGCTGGAAACCGCGCGGGCGCTGGGCCGTTTGCCGCTGCCGCCGGTCGGAATCGATTTCGTTTTCTTCGACGGCGAGGAGGGGACGCATGCGATGGGCGCCGGCGATCCTTACTGGCGGCCGCTCGGTTCGCCCTACTTCGCGCAAAATCTCGACGATTTTTATCCGGACGAAAAACCCGAAGTCGCGGTTATTTTCGACATGGTGTGCGACAGGGAGCTGGACCTGCATCCGGAGCCGAATTCGCTGCGCGCGGCAAGCGGGGACGTGGAAAATTTCTGGGGCCTCGGCCGCCGCCATGCGCCGCAGGCGTTTAAAGCACAACCGTTTCCGGAAGCCATCAACGACGATCACGATGCCCTCATTGCCGCGGGTATCCCCAGCTTTCTGGTGATCGATTTCAAATATGAGCCGTGGTTCAACACGACACAGGACACCGCCGATAAATGCTCGGCCGCAAGTCTCGAGGCGGTTGGGCGCACGCTGCTCGACTATATCTATTCGCTGTGATGCATAGCGGTTTGCGCCGGCCCCTTGTCATCATTGGCGTCTGCGCGCTGGTATGGCTCGGGCTGGCTCTGGCGCTGCGCGAGCCGGTCGACCCGGCGTTTCCCGAAAAAAACCTTGCGATACGGAAAGCGAATGGCGAGACGATTTTTCTCGATATCCGCATCGCCGCGACGCCCGAGGAACAGGCAAAAGGCCTTATGTTCCGCACCGGCCTGCCGCGCGACGCCGGCATGCTGTTTATCTTCGATCCGCCGCAGATCATGAGCATGTGGATGAAGAACACCGAAATCGCGCTCGATATGCTGTTCGTGCGCGCGGACGGCGCCATCGCGAAAATCGTCACCCATGCCGTGCCGCACAGCCTGCAGCCGCACAGTTCGGGTGAACCGGTAAAAGGCGTCCTCGAACTCAACGGCGGCGAGGCCGACCGGCGCGGCATTCATGTGGGGGATCATGTAGTTTACCCCGGATTCGGCGCGCCCTGAATTGTTTCATGTGAAATATTTTGCCGTTAACAAATGGAAATAACCATTTTTGGCGGGCCCGAGTTATTCGGCTAATCGAATAATTTAACGAATACCGGCGCTTCGGACCTTAATTGGGCAGCTGCCCTTCCGCCAGGGGAGTCTTTTACCCTTCATTTGCCGCCGCGCCCGATTTCCGTTATGGGATAGATGTGTCGTGCGGGGCGTAGCGCAGTCTGGTAGCGCGTCTGGTTTGGGACCAGAAGGCCCCCGGTTCGAATCCGGGCGCCCCGACCATCCTGTGCGCATGGTGCCGCCGCTTCGAAGGGGTATCAGCTATCCTCGGCTATTCCGGCTTCCCCAGAAAATCCATCTTGCCGAGATCGACGCCGTTATGGCGCAGGATCGCGTAGGCGGCAGTAATGTGGAAGAAAAGATTGGGAAGGACGAAGTTGAGCAGATAGGGCTGCCCGGTGAAGGAAAGCTCGCGCGGGCCGACCTTGAGATGGATCGGCTTGTCCTCGCTGCCGTCGATCCGGTCGGGTTTTACGCTTTCGATGAAGCTCAGCGTTCTGGCGATGCGGGCCTGAAGTTCGGGAAAGGTGGTTTCGGTGTCGGGGTAGCTCGGTATTTCAATGCCGGCAAGACGGGCGGCGCAGCCTTTGACGCCGTCGGTCGCAATCTGCACCTGGCGGCTTAAGGGGAACATGTCGGGCGCGAGGCGCGCGTTGACGAAAACCGACGGGTCGATTTTCTTCGCTTCGGCATGGGCGAAGCCCTTGTCGAGAATGCGCGAGAGGTTGCCGAGATAGCGCACGAAGACGGGGATGGAAGTCTGGTACATGGAAAGGGACATGGGGTTCTCCGCTTGGGTTAGGGGTTTCGCTCCTCTATCCTTGAGAAGAGTTTAGGATAAAAACAGGGGCCGTTTCGGCAAATCACCGGCAGCCTGAAATTTCACGAAGCCTACCTTGCGGAAATGCCGATGTCCTTAATCATACCCCTCCTCTGAACCCGAAGGCGATGCCATCCTTTTTCTTAAATGTGCGTTTATTCCCGGCTCACCGAACGCGCTTTGCTTTTATTTTCCGCCATTGTTATTGAATAATGATGCGTCCTGGCTTCACCGATATATGCAGCGACGGCTGGCTGGAGCGGCAATTGCCCGCATGGGCGCGGCCCTATGCGCAGCTGATGCGGCTCGACCGGCCCATCGGCACCTGGCTTTTGCTGCTGCCGTGCTGGTGGGGGCTGGCGCTGGCGGCGCCGCGGTTTCCGCATATCGGCTATATGTTTTTGTTCGCGCTGGGCGCGATTGTCATGCGCGGCGCGGGCTGCGTAATCAACGATATTTATGACCGCGATCTCGATGCGCGCGTGGAGCGCACGCGGTCGCGGCCCCTGGCCAGCGGCGAGATCGGATTATGGCAGGCGATCCTGCTTCTCATCGGCCTGCTGCTCGCCGGCCTTATCGTCTTGCTGTTCTTCAATACGTATACCGCCGTTACCGCCATGCTCTCGCTGGGCTTGGTTTTCACTTATCCGCTCATGAAGCGCATCACCTGGTGGCCGCAATTGTTTCTTGGCATCACCTTCAACTGGGGCGCCTTGCTGGGCTGGACGGCGATAAAGGCCGGGCTTGGGGTTCCGGCCATCCTGCTCTACGCGGCGGGTATTTTCTGGACGCTCGGTTACGACACGGTTTACGCGCATCAGGACAAGCGCGACGATGCGCTGGCCGGCATGAAATCGACGGCGCTGCTGTTCGGCGACGGGTCGCTGCCCTGGGTGGCGCTGTTTTATCTGCTGGCGCTGGTATGCGTCGCCCTTGCAGGCTGGAGCGTGCATCTGGGGCGCGGATTTTACGCCGTTCTTATTGTTGCGGCGGGATATGCGGCGTTCGAGCTGGCGCGCTGGCGCATGGACGATCCCGAGAACTGCCTGCGGCGTTTCCGCAACAACCGCGATTTCGGCCTGCTGATTTTTGCCGCGATCGTTCTGGGGCATTACCTGTGACCGCCGAAATGGCGGAATTCATCCGTGCGCAGACGGTGCCGGCGTCGGCCTCCCTCGTGCCGGAAATAACGCTGCAGCTGGCGACCGAGGTTACGCCGCTCTGGCATCTGACGGAAGAACGGCTCAGGGAAAACAACCTGCCGCCGCCTTACTGGGCTTTCGCCTGGCCGGGCGGGCAGGGGCTGGCGCGTTACATTCTGGATCATCCGGAAACTGTACGCGGCAGGCGCGTGCTGGATTTTGCGGCGGGCTGCGGCATCGCGGCCATCGCCGCCGCACGGGCGGGCGCAGCCCGGGCCATGGCCGACGATATCGATCTGCTGGCGCAGACGGTTGTTCCCATCAACGCCGCACATAACGGCGTGAGGGTGGATATCGAGCGCATTACGGCTATGGACAAGCCCTTTACCGGCGCGGATATCATCCTGCTGGGCGATGTGTGCTATCAGCAGGCCATGAGCATCATCATCATGCGCTGGCTGCGGCTATGCCTCGGGGCGGGGGTGCGGGTGATCATCGCCGATCCGGGCCGGGCCTATGTGCCGACGGAGGGGATGAAAGAGCTTGCGCGCTATGACGTGCCGACCTCGCGCGATCTCGAGGACCGCGACAGCCGGACGGTTATCGTGTGGGAGCTGTTACAGGCCGTATAATTATTCCGCCGCTTCCGAACGGCCATCCGCCGGGCGGTATTCCTGGACGCGCGTGGCGCGCAGCCCGCGCAGGCCGTGGCGGTCCAGCAGGGCCATCCAGGATTTGAATTCTTCTTCGGACAGGCGATAGCGCTCGCAGGCTTCCTCGAAGGTCAGCAGCCCGCTGCGCACCGCGGCGACGACCTGCGCCTTGCGGCGCATCACCCAGCGCTTGGTCTCGGGCGGCGGAAGCTTGTCGAGTTCCTTCTGGCGGTCCGAGAGGCGAACGATTTTTGTAAGCGGCTCGCCCGGCGAGTACTGCGTCATGATAATGGCTCCGAAAAAAAATCTTATGACCTGAAATGTGACCTCAACATAACCCCTTCCCTTTTAAAAATCACCTAATCGTTATGGTTAATTATTGCCTAGGGGACGCAAAAATACCGAGTAAAATTAACTTCTTGCCGGCGGAATAGCGTAAACTTCCGGCCCCGGCCTTAATAAACGCACTGTTAAAAACGCTTCAAAGTTTTTCGAGCAGGCCGTTATCGTAACGCCAGGCGGCCCCTTTCGAGACGCCGTCGGTATGTGGGCCGGGGAAGCTGATCAGCAGCATGCCGTTCTTCGAATAGGCCTCAACATCCCGCGTGCAATCGGCGATGTCATGCATGCCGCTTCCGCTCGTGCGCATCACGAGAAGGCTGTGACGATAGGGGCATTGCGTGTTGTTGGAAAATGATGTGATGAGAATCGCATCCGCATTATCAAGATTGAAGGTGCGCGAGATGTTGATCGGCGAGGGCTGGTTTTCCGCGTGGTATACCGTCTGCCCGTTAAGCGTGAGAACGTAGTTTCTTGTCGGCCCGTTGGGCTGTTCGCTTATATCGGCGGTGCCGAAGCGGGTCGAGATCGCCTGCGGCGTGCCCAGCATGTTCGGATTGGTGTAATCCGGCCCATAATAGCCGTAAAAGTCGGGATGCATGGCGATGAAGTCGGGCGTCGGGTATTCCGAATTGCGCGACGGGCTGCGGCTGCCGGCTTCCTCGGAAAGCCGGGCGAAGGTTTTTTTGTCGAGCTTCCCGCTGCGCGGCAGTTTCTGATCGCGCTGAAACGCCTTGATCGCCGACCGCGTATGCGGGCCCATCAGCCCGTCCGCCGGGCCGGGATCATAGCCGAGTTGATCGAGATAGACCTGCGCCGACCGTACGTGGCCGCGCTCGCCGTACCAGCCGGAAGACGAAGCCGAGGTTTTTTTCGCCCGGCGTTTTTTGGATTTTTTCGCCTTTTTCGGCTTGGCCTTCTGCGCAGGCGTGTCGCTGTAGATATCGTTGGGCGCGGCGGCGGCGGGCGGCGCGAGACCAAGCAGCGAAGAAGCATTGGCCGCAAGGCAGAAAGCCGCGCCAAGCAAAATTGTCCGTATCGTTTTTGTCATCGGGACCCCGCAGCAGGAAGGACGTGGCGGGGAGTATATAGAGGCGCCGTGATCAAGCCAATATTGGTAAAGACCGCGCCTGTTTTCAAGCGGCCGGTTTTATATCGGCTGTGCAATGAGAGCATTTGACGGCCTTAAGCGGAATGCTCGACAGGCAAAGCGGGCATTCCCGGGAGGTCGTGGGCGGCGGCTTGGAAAAACGGTTGATCTGCTTGACCAGAAGAAAAATGACGAAAGCAACGATAAGAAAATCGATCACGTTGTTGACGAACATGCCGTAATTGAGCGTGGGGGCGCCGGCGGCCTTGGCGGCGCTGAGAGAATCGTAATGCTGGCCGGACAGGCTGACGAACAGGTTCGAAAAATCGACCTTGCCCAGCGCAAGGCCGATCGGCGGCATGACGATATCGTTGACCAGCGAGGAAACGATCTTGCCGAAGGCCGCGCCGATAATGACGCCGACCGCGAGGTCGATGACATTGCCGCGCGCCGCGAAATCGCGAAATTCCTTGATGATATTCATGGGCCTCTCCCTGGCTGCCAGACCTTCAAAAGATTAACGGCAGCCGGGAAAGTCGACAAGCTTCTTGTTATATGACGTGTTCGCGCAATTCGACGCTGAGCACGTTGCTGTCCTTGTCGACGCGCTCGATCTGGTTGCAGGGGATCCGGGCCTTCAGGCCGCCGGGGGATGCCATGCCGGTAACTTTCATATAACGCGGCGGTTTGGCGGGATGGGCGAGATGCACGATCACCCGGAACTCGCCCTGAGGCCTGGCGGCATGCAGGGCAAGGCGCGCAAGATGGGGATTAACCACTTTATTAAGGGAGGGGTGGGTCGGATTTTTCATAAAAAGCCTCCTTTGCGGCTATTTCCCCTTTTTAGTTGCAGGGGGGGCTGGAGTACAAATGGGGCGACGGAAGGAACTTCCGGCCGTTCCAGGACGCGCCAAATTCGGAGAAAAATAAGGCCGAATTTTGGTGGCGGGATTGGTAATAATTCGTCGTTAAATTTGAAATGATTGCGCACCGGCAAAAGTTTAACGATCTTGGCTTATAAATCACTGCATTCATGCGGCGTTTTGACTCTCTGAAAGGAAAAGAATTATGTGCGGCATCGTAGGCATTCTTGCGCAGCGTCAGGTGGAACCCTTGCTCGTCGACGGCTTGCGCCGTCTGGAATATCGCGGCTATGACAGCGCGGGCATCGCGACGCTCGCCAACGGCCATATCGAATTCCGCCGCGCCGAAGGCAAGCTCGACAATCTCGCCGCGCGCCTCAAGGAAGAGCCGTGCCCCGGCAATGTCGGCATCGGCCACACCCGCTGGGCCACGCATGGCCGCCCGACGGAATACAACGCCCATCCGCATGTGACCGACAAGGTCGCCGTCGTGCATAACGGCATCGTCGAAAACTACCGCGAGCTGCGTCACGAGCTGGAACAGAAACAGCATCGTTTCCGTTCCGACACGGATACGGAAACGATCGCGCATCTCGTCACCGATTTTCTCGACCAGGGCCTGACGCCGCAGCAGGCGATCGCGGCGACGCTGAAGCGCCTGGAAGGCGCCTTCGCCATCGGCGTCGTTTTCGTCGGCCACAAGAATCTTTTGATCGGCGCGCGCCGCGGCAGCCCGCTGGCGGTCGGTTATGGCGGCGACAACGAAATGTATCTCGGTTCCGACGCGCTGGCGCTCGCGCCGCTGACGGACCGCATCAGCTATCTGGAGGAAGGCGACTGGGTCGAGCTGCATCCCGGCAAGGCGATCATCCGAGACGCGGGCGACAAGATCGTCGAGCGCAAGGTGCATGTCACGGCGCTGTCCGGCGCGCGCATCGGCAAGGGGCAGTATCGCCATTTCATGCTGAAGGAGATTTTCGAGCAGCCCGCCGTGATCGGCGACACGCTCGGCGCGCATATGACGGCGGAGCACAAGCTGGAACTGCCGGAAATGCCGTTCGACTGGAAAAAGGTGTCGCGCCTGACCATCGTCGGTTGCGGCACGGCCTTCTATGCCGGCATGGTCGGCAAATACTGGTTCGAGCAGCTGGCGCGCCTGCCGGTGGAACTGGATATCGCATCCGAATTCCGTTACCGCGAAGCGCCGATGCCGGAAGGCGGCGTGACGCTCGCGATCTCGCAATCGGGCGAAACCGCCGACACGCTGGCGGCACTGAATTACGCCAAGGCGCAGGGCCAGAAGATCGTGTCGGTGCTCAACGTGCCGCACAGCTCCATGGCGCGCATTTCGGACGCCGTGGTGCCAACCCTCGCCGGCCCCGAAATCGGCGTGGCCTCGACCAAGGCCTATACGACGCAACTGACGGTTCTTTTGTGTCTGGCGCTTTCCGCCGGCATCGCCCGCGGCACGTTGTCGAAGGACCGCGCCGACGCCATTTTCAAATCACTCTGCGAAGCGCCGGCCAAGATCAACGAGATTTTGCGCGACGAGCACAAGATCCAGGAACTGTCGCAGAAGGTCTGCGAGGCGCGCGATGTGCTGTATCTCGGCCGCGGGCTGCTGTATCCTCTCGCGCTGGAAGGTGCTCTGAAGCTCAAGGAAATTTCGTATATCCACGCCGAAGGCTATGCCGCCGGCGAGATGAAGCACGGTCCCATCGCCCTTATCGACGACAACATGCCCGTCGTCGTGCTGGCGCCGAGC
>JBFWTA010000057.1:0-11054 GCA_050248075.1 Bdellovibrionales bacterium
GAGAACGCAAATAAAGTAACGTGTATTTTTTTGGTCGGAGGGCATGGGCTGACGGATGAAAGGCTGCATACATTTGTATGCAGCCTATCGTCCATGGCTTCTTGCCGGAAGAGAAAAGTGATGCACTATAGTGTTGTAAAGCCGATATGAAAAGGGCGGCGCCGGAAGCGCCGCCCTCTCGTCATGTGAATAACTTCGCGTAATATCTGAAGTCTTAGGAGTAAGTAACCACGACATCGAAGCTTGGTGTCGCGACGCCAGCCGGCGTGGCGCTGGTGGTGGTGGCCGTGACGCCCAGCAGGAGAATCTTGCCGGAGCCCGGTGCCAGCTGCGACGGCATGGCCGTATCGCAGGCCGTGGCGCCGCCGCCATTGTAATTACACATGGCATCGGACAACGTGACGCCGCCATTCGCCTGGTAGTTCTGCACCTGGATGCTGATCGTCTGGGTGGTCGAACCCGCGATCGTCAGCTGACCGGCGACCGGCGTGCCGAACAGGATACCGGCCGGCGTGGTGGCCGTAAGCGCGCCTGCGGGCGAAATCGTATAGGCATTCGCCATGCCGGCCTGCAGCGAACCGAAATTGATGTCGCTGTCCTTGGTGACGCTGAGCGGCGTGTCGAAAGTAAGCGTCGCGGTGACGGGCGTCGTCACCGAGTTGTTGGCCGCCAGCACGGCGCCGGAGAACATCGTGCCTCCGAGAACAAGCGCGGCCATGTATTTATTGATTTTCATTTTGTCTCTCCTTGATTTTGACTTGGGTTGGAATTAACGGGTAGGCATACAGTTGTATGTAACTTGACGTTGTGGAGTGTAACCGCGCGTGGTTAAAAACCCCATAATCGGCTAATAAAAATCAACCATAACCAATGTATTACTTAACCATAAAATGCCGTGTATCGATTTTTTTGCAGTTTACGGCGGTGAGATTTACTCATTTGCATCACAATTTGTTTTTATTTCCATGAAATATCAACAGTAATTACTTTGATTTATTCCAAAGTTAAACAAAATATGACTAAAATATTATTTTCATTTTAATCAAATACTAGATTCATTTTAACCATACATACGTATGCTCGCTTCGTAAATCACGGGAAACACACCGCCGAAAAGAGCGTATCCCAGCCATCCACGGAGGAGCCCATGTTGAAGACAAGATATCTGATCGCAGCGCTGCTCGGCAGCACGGCAATCGCCAGCGCCGCCTATGCGGCAACGCAAACCGTAACGGCAAACATCAAATTCGATACCCCACTGACGATCACGAAAAACAGCGATATCAATTTCGGTTATGTGAAAGCTGCGACGGCCGGAAAATATGTAGTCAACACGGCCGGTACCGTGACGGCCTCGAATGGCGGCGTGTCGCTCGGCGGTACGACCCAGGCGGGCAGCCTCACCATTTCCGGCTCGCCCACGCAGGCCATCGATATTTCGGCCGGCAATTACGTCGCCAATAACGGCGTGACGCCGTCGGCCGCGACCTGCGCCTATAACGGCGGCCCCGCCAGCGCCTGCCTGCTGAACAGCCAGCCGGCGCCCGGCGCGGGGAAAACATTGCTTCTGGGCGTCACGGCGGCGGTGAACGGCACGCAGGCGGCCGGAACATCGGCAGCGCCCAGCTTCGATGTGGTCGTGAACTACCATTAACCCTCTTTAAACAAGGATGACCGGACGTGACGGCGATTGGCCGCTGGCCATTAACGCTCTTGCTTTGTCTTTTTGCTGCGGGATTGCCGGTTACAGGCTTCGCTTCGAATATCAACGAAACGATCGAAGCCTTTGATCCGGCATTTCTTTTGCAGCCGAAGAATCGCGCCGATTATCAGCTTCTGGCCGAAGGCAAATCGCTGGGAATACTCGAAGTCTATACCTGGCCGCGCGGCAGTTTCGTGGCGGCCGGGGGGCTGCTCAAATATCTCGGCTATACTTATTACCGCGATGACGGAAACGGGCTGTTGCAGGTTGATTTTCCGGACAAGACGTCGCTTACGCTCCGTTTCCGGCAGCATGAATATATCCAGAGCGGGCGCACCGAACCGCTGGCGGACGACGATTTCGCGTTCCGGGATACCGATCTGTTTATTAACATCGATTTTCTCAATCGCGCCTTTCCGCTCGGACTGTCGCTGGATCAGGCGGCCGGAAAGCTAAAGCTGGTGCAAAAAGACTGCGGCATGCCGCAAACACCGATGCCTTCCGCGCCGGACGATTTTCCGGTTCCGCTGGCCGCGCCCGCCATACCGGTGGTTGTCGACGATACCGCCCAGCGCAATCCCGCCGCGCCCGATACGGAACCGCCGGCACAGGATGTCCTTCGTACGGCGGAAGCTTCGCCGCCTTCCGCCGAACCGGCCAAACCGCCGGATGGCGGCGAACAGGAGCTGCTGATCCTGCAGCCAAAAATAAAAAAGGCGCCGCCCGGCAATCTTTTCATCGAAACCGTTGCCGTCGGCGACAAACTTTATCTGCCGCTCGACGACATGATGAAGCTGCTGGAATTCGACATTAAAACCGATGGCGCGGCGGGAACGGCGAAAGGCACGTTCCTTTCGCCGGATCGCAATTTTTCGCTCGACGTCAAAAACCGGCGGTTACGTGTCGATGATGCCGGCGTCGCGCTGGCCGAGGACAGCCTTCTCACGCGCGACGGGCAGATTTACGTGAATGCTGCGGATTTCGCGAAATGGTTCGATATTCACTGCAGTCTCGACCGCAAGCTGATGATGCTGGCGATCGACACTAAAATCGAACTGCCGGTGGAAGCGCGCATGACGCGCCACAATCTATGGAACAAGCTGCTGATGACGCAGCGGCCCGACAACCGGAACTACACGCCCGTCGAAAATCCCTATCGCCTCGTATCGGTGCCGTTTTTCGACGTCAATCTTTCGGCGTCCTACAGCAACACGGGAGAAAACAAGACCGCGGCCGATTATACGGTGCTCGGCGCAGGCGATCTCGGCTATCTCACGACCAATATCTATGCGGCCGGATCGAAACAGACGCCGATGGATACAGTGCGCGTTACCGCCGGGCGGCAGGATAAAAAGGGCGCATTGCTCGGCCCGTTGCAGGCCACGGCGTTTTCGCTGGGCGATATCGATTCTCCGGCGCTTGCGCTCGTGACCAACAGCAGCCTGGGGCGCGGTTTTTCGGTGACAAGCCGCGATCCAGGCGCTTCGGACAATTTCGATACGCATACCATCAACGGCAACGCGGTGCCGGGGTGGGAGGTGGAGCTGTACCGCAATAACGTGCTTCTGGGATTCCAGAGGGTGGATTCGAGCGGACGCTACGAGTTTCTCAACCAGCCGCTTGTCTACGGCAACAATAATTTCCGCGTCGTGCTGTATGGGCCGCAGGGGCAGATCGAGGACCGCACCGAAAGCATCGCCATCGGCAGCACGATGCTCAAGCCCGGAAAAATGGAATACACGGTTTCGGTCAATCAGCAGTCCACCAGCCTCATCACCCTGAACCCGTCGGACGGATCGGCCGGCACCTCGAGCAGCCCGACCGGCCTGCGCGCGGTCGGCCAGTTGCGTTATGGCGTGGCGGATTTCCTGACGATGGGCGCGGGGATGGTGCAGTCGAAGCTGGCGGACGGCTATCACCATTATGCGTCGGTCACCGCCGACACGAGTTTCGCGGGCGTCTATACCGAAAGCAATTTCATCAAGGATTTGCGCAATGGCTGGGTTGGCGGCGCCGCGGCCGTCACCAGCTTCGAGGATATCAGCCTGCGCCTGCAGCACCGGCAGTATCACAAATTCACGAGCGAGGCGGAGCCGGTTCCGGATTCCGCGAATTTCCGCAAATCCGTGAGCCGGGCGGATATGAACGGGCAGTTTTATATTCCCTGTTTCGAGGATTTCAATCTCGGCCTTTCGGCGCTTTATGAAACCTTTATCGGCGAGATGCCGCGCACGACCTACGGCTCGCAATTCTCGAAATCAATTCTGGGCGTGAGTTTTTCCAATACGCTTAACTACATCCATGACGGCGGCAAGCAGTTTACCGGCAATTTCGGCATGCAGACGCGGGTCTATGATATTCTGTTTCGCGCCGACGCCAGCTACGACGTGCAGCCGCGCTTCGGCATGCATAACGCCGCCTTCACCGCGCAATACCGGATCGACAGGGACATAAGCGCGCAGACGCAAGTCGACCGGCAACTGGGCGACCAGACGCAATCGACGCTGACGCAAACCGTGAATCTGGATCTCGACAGCTACCGCTTCAGCCTTTCCAGCCAGGTCAACGACAAAAAGGATTACATGCTGGGCGTATCGCTCGTTTTCTCGGTGGCGCATGACGATGTTTACAACCGCTGGCATGCGCGCAGCGACAGCCTGGGCAACAGCGGCGCTCTGGCGCCGCGCGTCTTTATCGACGGCAATTACAACGGACGATACGACCCGGGCGAACAGGTCCTGCCGGATACCCGGGTCAGGCTGAACCGCGTTCCGGCGCGGGAAAAGAACGGCGGCGATTTCATCGCGCCGGTCGCGGCCTATGAAGCGGTCGATGTCGATATCGATCCGGCCACCCTCAAGGACCCGACCCTGTCGCCGGCCATCGACGGCTATCGCGTCACCACGCGGCCCGGCGATGTCGCGAAACTGGATATTCCCGTCATCTCGACCAGCGAGATCGACGGAACGGTGAGCATCGTCGACGAAAAAGGCACCCGATGGCAGATTCCCGAGATTATCGTCGAGCTTCAGGATGCCGGCGGTAATCTGATCAAACGCGTCAAAAGCGAATTCGACGGGTTTTATGTTTTCGACAAGGTGCGGCCGGGCGAATACCTCATCACCGTTCCGCAGGAAGCCCTGGCACCCTACCATGCCGAGCTTGTGGAGCCGCTGCATATCGTCATCGGCAAGGAGGCGGATTTCCACGGCGGCAACGATATTGTGTTGAAAGCGGCGGGCCCCCTGCCGGGCAAGCTGGCAAGATATGAAAATTGACGGGTTGCGGCTGCAAGGCCGCCGCCTGTCCCTGCCCCGCCGTGTCAGCCTCTTTTGTTGAAATCTTCGAGTTGCTTTTTAAAACGGGCAAAAGCAGACGCCCATTCGCCGATGACTTTTTGTTTCACAAGATACAACTCCGGATGAACGACATTGAGCGATTTCCATTTTATCGCGCTCGCGGCGACGGTTTCGAGATTGGGATTGGCGGCAAGCCCGCCAGCATTGGCGAAGAACAGCATATTTTGACGGTACCAGTAATCGATTTCCGGATCGTTCCATAAAAGCGGACGCAGGACGTCGATGCAGCTATACCCCTGCGCGGCGAATTTGGCCGCCCAGTAGTCGGGCCATTGTTCGTTGACATGGTTTGTGCCGCCCTGCCCCGGTATGGCGGCGGAGAACAGCACGACATCGCCATGCGTGCAAAGCGAGGCCACGAAATTGTCGGCCGAAACGGCGGGAAGATGTTCGGCGACTTCCAGGGACACCACCAGGTCGTAGCGGCGGCCGAGATCGAAGGGCGTGTTCAGGTCATGCGCCTTGAAGCGGTCGGGCGAAATCTGCCGATACTGCGCCGGCACATAATCGCCATCCACGCCCTGAACATCGCCGACACCGCATTCCGAAAAGCCGCGCAAAAACATGCCGACGCCGCAGCCGACATCGAGAACCGATTTAGCGGGCACCATGTGCAGCACGAGAGGAACGATCCGGCGGGCGGCGCGCAACGAACTTTCGCCCTCGGCGGCGAAAAAAGATTCGTCATAGGTTTTCTGTTCGGCGTTCATTCATTTCTCCCGTCAGACCGGCGCCATATAGGCGATGTCCTGCACCACCGATACGGCGATGTCGTTAAGCGTAAGCGCCAGCGGCGGCATGCTCACGAAAGCATTGATGCGGCTGTATTGGCTGATCAGCATGATATCAATGCCTGTATTGTTGATCGACCGTTTCATCTGCGGAAGCGGGAGGACAAAATTCCGCACCGGCACCAGCCGCGATGTCAGCTTTTCGGCCCCGGCAGGGGAAATGGAATAACACACCGTCCCGAAACATGCCGTCAGCCGATGAGCGGCGGGATGTATCGGGTTGCCCTGAAAATCCGGCCAGCTCTTGCGGATCGATTCGGCATTGCTTTGCATGAGGCTCACGCCGATGCCGGGGAAAAGATCGTAGAGCATTATGGAATCGAGATTCCATCCCCATACAAGGATATCCCAATCGGCGGGAAGGCCGGCGGTAACGGCAGGAGCCAGCGTTTCGAAATCGTGGTGAAGGATAGCGTCGTCTTCCATGATCGTGGCCGGCTGCCTATCGGTCATGACCATGTTCCAGAGCCGGAAATGCGACAAGGCGCAGCCGATGGCGCCGGGACTGTAATTGACGTCGGCATCGAAAATGTTCTGTCCGACCAGTTTTTCGCGGCTGATGGCGCGACCGTCGATGGCCGGGAAACGGGTAACATTCTTCAGATGCGGGTTGGTGCGCTCGAACTTCGCGAGCCGGTCGGGGGTCCGGTCGAGATTGATGAGAAAGGTTTGCATGACAAGGGCTGCGGCGGCGCGATAGAGGATTTTCGTAGCATGGGCCAGGAAAACCAACAAGAGTCGGGTCCCCTCCGTGATCCCCGCCGCCGCAGTTTATGGACATGCTTGCGTAACAGACGCCGCCAGCCTAGAGAATTTACTTATATTCAGCGACGGGGGACAGATGGGGCAGGTCAATCACTGGTGCCGCGTTGTGATGAACGCCGAGACTCTGCGTCTTATCCAGGGCATCCAGCCGGAGCAGAAAGATGTACTGGAGATTTCCGGCATGGCCTGGCGCAACATGGTCCCATTCAAAAGCTATCAGTCCGTTGCCTACCCCCATATCGACATCTGCGCCGCACCGCTGGAGGGGAAAAAATTCGACCTCGTCATTGCCGAACAGGTGTTCGAGCATCTGCAATACCCCTATCGCGCCGGGCGGAATATTTATTCGATGCTCAATCCCGGCGGCTATCTTCTGCTCACCACGCCTTTTATGATCAAGGTGCATAAATCGCCGCTGGACTGCACGCGCTGGACGGAGGACGGGCTGAGATTTCTCATGGAGGAATGCGGCTTCCCGCTCGACCGCATGACATCCGGCTCCTGGGGCAACCGCATGTGCATCATCGGCAATTTCGCTGCATGGCCGGAATACGTGCCCGGCGTTCATCCCATCGACAACGAGCCGGAATTCCCCATGGTAGTCTGGCTGCTGGCGCAGAAGGCGGCGGCGTAGGCGGTTTGCGGCGATTATTCAAGGGCGGTGACGGCGGTCACGGCGCCCCTTGTTACTGCCGGGTTTGGGCTCAACCCCGTCGCGCCGCCTTTATCGCGGCAACATCTATCTTCTTCATGCCCATCATCGCCTCAAATGCGCGCCGGGCTTCATCGCCGCCAGCTGCCATGGCTTCCATCAACACACGCGGGGTAATTTGCCAGGACACGCCCCACTTGTCTTTACACCAGCCGCATTCGCTCTCCTGACCGCCATTGCCGACGATGGCGTTCCAGTAACGGTCGGTTTCAGCCTGATCGTCCGTGGCAATCTGGAAGGAAAAGGCTTCGCTAGGCTTGAACATTGGTCCACCGTTAAGGCCGATACAAGAGACACCGGCGACCTTGAACTCAACCATCAGCACATCCCCCTTCTTGCCGGACGGAAAGTCAGCAGGAGCACGGTAGATTTCACCCACCGCGCTGTCGGGAAAGATCTCGGCATAAAAGCGCGCAGCGGCCTCGGCATCCTTATCGTACCACACGCAGACCCTATTCTTTCTCATGGCATGTCCTTTCATTTTGACACATCGCGGATCGCGGACTCGTAAATGTAAAAAGGGACAGGCCCGCAATAAAAAAGTCGATGGGGATTTATGTGATTTTTTTATGCGCGGGCATGTGCTTATCGGCACATAGGTGCGTTTTTATACTTGGCACATAGGTGACAGTTTAGGGCCAAAGGGGTTCTCGATTGGCTCGACGCGGCATGCGTCGAGGTCGAAGTATCCTAAATCGTAGTGCATGAAGGAAACAAGCCAGATTTTATCGGCTGTCTGGGTAATACCGACCTTCTGTCCCGAGAAGACGGTACTGAAGTTAACTTTCTTGCGGCCGAGGCATATCCGGCCGCATGTTGTGACCAGGATGGTTCTGTCGGCATAAGGGTAATCCAGCTCCGGTAAGCCCTGGCACTGCCGGTAAGGTCTTCGGCTGCGATCCGTCAAACCTTCGATCCCGCAGCTCTTGTACCGATCATATATTTTGTAGCCCGTCTTGCGGCTGATCCCGAACTCTTCGCACAGGGCGCTGATCTTCTCACCGTCCAGCACACGCCCGATAAACTTTATTCTCTCTTCCATGGTGTTGCTCGCTTTCCAGGGCATTTGGAGACCTCCAAAGCCTTAAAAGTGTCACCTATGTGCTCGGAATAAAAACGGTGCTATCTGGCCAGTATATGCCTTCCATTTCCCCGAGTTTTGATGGCGCATTGGTTAAATCGACGATCACCGAGATTCAGCAACAGAAAATCGATTATATGACTTTCCTGCGCCGGATTATGCAGGCGGGCTGCTGTCAGTATGAAGTTTACATCAATGGCAGGCAGGCGCTTTATTTAGGCCGTAACGGGGGCCAGCACATCGAACTGTTCCCCGCTTCGAAGTAATAATCATAGATCGGCAAACTTAAAGCGGGGCATAATACATATGCAGATTTTAAAAGAAATGATTGCGGCCGTTTTCCGAAAACAGGCGAAGCGGATTCGAACTCCCGGTTTGGTTTTGGAATTCCAGTTTTTCGAATCTTAAAGGCGATTGTCCAAGACCTAACCACTCTTTCGACCCCCAGAGAATTGAGGCCTATGATTGACGCATTTAAGCCGCTTCCAGATACACCGGAGAACGGAGCGGGCGCAGAATGTCGCGACATTGCGGCACTCTTCGGGGCAGGAACCTAACGGTTCTCCAAACCCGAAACTCGGTGGCGGAGAGAAAGGGATTCGAACCCTTGAGGAGCATACACCCCTAACGGTTTTCGAGACCGCCGCTTTCGACCGCTCAGCCATCTCTCCGTGCCTTGATTATAAACAGGTTTTTCCGCTAACGATCAAGCGAAAACCCGTCCTGCTCCCCAAAGTGCTCCCCAATTATTGCGTGGTTATAGTTACTATTTGAAGCTAGGCCTATTATAGCAGGGATTTTAGAGACAGGGGCGACAAGGTTATCGATGACATCAGCGGACAAGAAGCAAGCAATGAAGTTTTTCAATAATCCTATCATCATTTGGATTCTATCTATTTTGTTCCTTAGCGTTGGTGGTTCCATAGCCAATGAATCTCAACAATGCCGCCTTGAAGCAGCACAAATTATAGATATACGCACGAAACTTGGACGCGAACTTTTTCAGAGACGAGAGGAGCTTTATTTGGCAATCCTAAATGCCAAAAATCGCAAAGATTTGCTTCGTCTTGTCAACGCAAGACAGGGACAACCAGAGTTTATTTATAGTGAATATAAAAACCAAACTTTGGATGATTTGCAGGAACAGTTTGATAGGACTGAGAAAAAACTGGGAAACGCCTTTCCTCTTGGGTCCAAGATCGAATTTGAAGAAATTCACGCGCAAGCTTCTGTAGGCGCAGACCGTGCAATACACGGAGATGGTGCGTATGGCAGTTTTAATTTTCACTTCGGTCATCCCAATTTCTCCCAGCTGAGAGAAAAAGATTTACCGATGGCACAATATTTAGCAGGCAAGGAAATGAAACTACTAATGAAACATCAGACCTTATCAGAAACCGTCGTACCTAAATGCGGTTATATTTCTTCATTGTTAAGAATGATCGGATTTGAAATTCCAGTGGCCTACAAGACAAATAAATGATTGCTATGAAGTCTTTCAATGTCCACTAACCAGCACTACATCCCTCAGTTCTTGTTGCGGGGATTTAGTCGGTCTGTTCATGGGAAGAAGAAAAGAACAGTCACCGTATATTTTAAAAATGGTTCAATGTTCACTGGCGAAACAAAAGAAGTGGCCGCCGAAAAGGACTTCTATTCAATTTTGTCCGATATACAAATTACAAGGCTCGAACGAAAAGTGTTTGTTGGTTGCCTAAAGCGATTGCAAATGATAAGGCCCGGCGGCATTGCAGCTGCGGCAGATGTTTTACCATTAATTTCTCATTTTAGCGCCCGCAACTCAGCACATCGAAATATTTCAATCTCCGTTATGCGAAAGCTGGTATCTGGCCCAGCCATGGAAACATTTTTGAGCAGACGTGGGATGCTTTCTATTGTTGGAGCTGGCTCATATTATCGTCCATTACATAGATGTATGAGAATAGCATTCGCACAAAAACATAAAACTCTGTTTAAACGACTAGGAATAATTTCACTTGCGCTCAACCCTCTACTTTTTATTTGGTATAGTTTCATTATTCTTATTTGGATATGCCTTACGACGCCTTCCAGACGAAATAAATATTTCAAGGAGTACGTAGACTCAATTGGGGATTTTGCAAAAAACAAGCATATGACTGCCTTTGAAGAAAGCTTGTTGCCTAGCGACAAAGCAACTCAGCTCCTCTCTGATTTCCAATGGAAGGTTGAACGCGGTCCGATTGAAGGGGCAATTCTTCCTGATTGTGTGGTCATATATTCTAAGGACGGAAAAACTTTTGGGCCGATGGGAGACATAGATTTGAAAGAGGCAAACTTAATATATATGCCCATCACAACACGCAAAATACTGGTCGGAAGACGCGCGGGAACTGCACAACGGGTAAAGAAATCTATAAACAAAAGTGCAGCAGAATGTTGTTTTGACATTTTCGTCGTAGAGAACGAAGGCAAAATCATGCTTTCCTTAACGAGAAAAATTTCTGCTGCTCATCAAAGAATAAATAAAAATCTAAGTAGGGTCTGTACCCAATAACTTTACAAGCTAAAGCGGTTGTGATTCAAGGATTCACCGGAGGTGGATCATGAGCACACGCTTTGATTTGAGCGATAAAGAATGGGGTTTAATTGAGCCGTTGCTGCC